>JASHSL010000142.1 GCA_030040855.1 Terriglobales bacterium | reverse complement strand
CTACGCGGCGTATATCTTGTTTTGCGAGCACAACAGGAGGCTTCCGTGCCTTCTTGCGCGGCAACCGGACACCTTGCGCGGGATTGGTGCGAACCAACTCCCACGCCTTTCCTTGATTAAGCACCGCTCGCAAGCAGCCGTGCATGTTGCGAATCGTTTTGGACGCAAGCCGAGGAGAAAAAGAGTTGAAGAAATCTTGAAGTTCGATGGTCCTCAATTTTGTGAGTTTCGTCGAACTCCACCTTGGCAATATGTAAGTGTTGAGATGGTAGTCGTAGCTCATGCGCGTCGAATTCTTTAGCAACGGCCACATCTTTTGCTTACAAATCGCCGCTAGACCTGCGAGTGTTTCTTCCCCACCAGGAAAATGTTGAGGTTCATTGTTCCGTTCGTTGGCGGTTTCCATGAATTGGTCAGCCAAGCGCTGTGCTTCGGTTCTGGTGGGAACCAAGCTCTTCGCCCAGCTTTTTGTACGACCGCTACGCTTCCCCGAACGGTAATCCCAATAGCAGATTGATTCTCCATTTGGTCCCGCAGTCCCGAACGCGGGGCCGTTGGTGTCGTTCTCGCACCACGATTTCCTTTCCGTGGTGCTTCAACCGTGATCTATCAGTAGCACAAACGGAAATCATTGGCAAGCTCCGCTTTTCTCCTCCAGGAAGCGTTCGATCGCAGAGCGCCGGAACCGCACGTAGCGACCGAGCCGAATTACGGGAAGTTCTTTGAGGTGGCTGTACACCCAACTACGCCGAGCACGTAGGATTTGTGCCACTTCGCCAGCGTCGAGTTCGAATTCACGATGGCAAGTTTGAAGTGCATGCCAACAACCGCACTCTGGTGAACAGAACACTCAGTTTTGTGACCTGGTTGGCCACCAAGTCCACCAAACGAGCGGGCAATAACTGGCAGAGCTGCCGCGATAATTGTCTGGTCAATGCTTCCCAGGAACATCGCGGGCGCGACAGAGAGGAAGGCGGCCCGGAACCTGCTGCGCAGACCGATCGCCGTTTCAGGTCTGATGGCCAATGTGGCTGGTTCACTGTTCATTGGAGCGCTCGATCAAGCTGCATGGATCATTTCTCGAGCGTAGGCAAGGCCGATACCGTAGCCGCCACCGTGCTCGACCACAATGGAGCAGGCTCCGTCATAGGTGTTCTTGCGAGTCCAGTCTCTTTGAAATTCGAGCAGCAGAAATCATTGACTTCCATGCCATGGAAGTCAACAACCAGCCGGCCATTGATTCTAAATGAACTTATGGTCGGCGGAGTCGGCCAAAACCGGCATAAACGGCGCAATTTGCTACCAAATTGCTACCAAAATTTCACAACATCAGCAAGTGGGTTTAGGGGGCTGCATCGTGGGGGACCAGCCCTCTTTTGCCTATCATGGGGTAGTCACATTCGGTAAAGGAAACGCTTGGCACTAGAACATCGGTCTGTTTTCGCGGTGACATCCGTGAATTCGCTCCACTGCCAAGTCTCTAACGGAGCATCAACATGTTGGATCTGCCTTACATTATCACGCACCCGTTGCTGCAACGGATCATGGTGCGGCACGCGCAACTGAAGGAGCAGGCAGAAACTCTTTGGGCGGGATCAACCAAACGAAAACGTCTGGAGCAACGCATTCTCGCGTCTGGAGCAGTACCGTCTGCCAAAAGAGATCAGCGAGACATGGAACAAAGAGAGAACATTTTTGACGCGAGTGGGCAAAAAATCGGAGAGCGTCATAGTGTGCGAAGACGGATGATCGAGAAGCGGAGGGGCCGCCCCGAGGAGTTCACCATCAAGACGCGGGCAGCGTTCGAAGAAAAATTGGCCAATCCGAAAAAGCCTTGGCGAGCGATCGCGGCGCAGTTCGAGTTTAGAAATTCTGATGAATTGCGCCGCGGCGTTCGGCGCTTGAAAGAAGTGCTGAAGCGCGAAAAAATCAGGATTCCGAAGGCCAAAGAGTACGCTTCATCTGGGAGCAGAAATTTTTTTTGACCCGACGAATTATTCCTCCTCCTCAGCCGGCTGTGATTTTGGGATGATCCAGTCGAGCAGTTAGGAGGGACGATGGAGCGATTCAGCAAGTGGTGTTTGATGGCCAAGATTTTGGCGGTGGAGATTGCGACGACTGCACTTTTCCTATTGGCCGTATACGCATTGATGCGACATGAGGCCGCGATCATCCGCCTGTGGTAAGTGTTTGTTTATGTGCGATATAGAGCTGTCCTCGCCTGGTGTCAGTAGCGTCAAAATAGTTCCGTCATGGAACTATATTGACAATCTCTTTCCTACTAGCGAGACTAGAGTCATGCGAAGTCGTATGGACGAGCTTCTGGCGATTGCGGAAAACAACGACGGCTTGGTAACCGCGACCCAAGCGCGCGTCGCTGGAATCAAGGACTCAGTTCTAGCGCGCTTGACACAACGTGGAAAACTCCAGCGCGTGGCACGAGGTGTCTACCGCATTCCTTATTTTCCGTCGGACCGTTTAGGGCAGTATCGAGAAGCGGTGCTGTGGGCGAGAGCTGACAGCGGACCACAAAAAATAGCCTTGTCCCACGAGACTGCCCTGGTGGTTTACCGCATTTCGGACGCGAATCCCTCGCGGGTGCATATCACGGTTCCGAAGACCGCCCGCCTCCGGCGCCGCCGCCCGAAGTGGGTGGAGATCCATCGCGCCGATCTGCGGTCCTCAGACATCGAAACTCGCGAAGGCCTTCCTGTCACAACCGTTGAAAAAACAATATTGCAGATTGTGGAGGAGACTGGCCGTGTGGGGTTGGCACGAGGAGCATTGCGAGATGCGCGCAAGGAGGGTTACATCACATCCGACAAGGCCCGTGCCCTCTCGCTCCATCTCAACCGATATGAACATGCGAGCGCTGCGAGAAAAGCAAACGCGGTCAAAGCCAAACCATGATAACGAAACCACCGGAGCGCTTGGAAAAGACTCTTGCGCGTGTGGCGCGAGAGCACGGTCTCGACCAGGAGCGGCTGCGCCGATGGGTCTCCTTCTTGGCGCTGTGCGGAGTTTTGGAGCGTGCCATGGAAAGAGGCCTGATCGATATTTACTACCTTAAGGGTGGCGTGGCCATGGAAATGCGCTACGCACGCGCGGCGCGTACCACTAAGGACTTTGATCTCGGCCTGAACGGTAATCGACCAGAACGTATTCACCGGCTTGCGGACGTCCTGCAACTCGATTTTGACGATTTCAGATTCCGCTTGAAAGCCGGACAACATGAGATGGAGCTTGCGGACACAATCCGCGTCGAAGTTGCCATTGAACACAGAACCCGAGCATGGCAGACGATCGAGGTCGATCTTGGTCCCGGTGAAGCCTGTGAAGTGGACGTGGTCAGGCCCGCTATTGAAGGTGTGGCAGAAATGGGAATCCCGGTCACGCCGCAAGTGCGGTGTCTGGGAATCAATGAGCAGGTGGCGCAGAAGCTTCACGCCTGCACGGGACCCCATAAGGAAGGTCGCGCACGCGACGTACTCGATATTCTGGTCGTGAATATGCTTGGCCAGCTCGACTATGCGCGCGCACGTGCCGCAGCGGTGAGGATTTTTGCGGAAAGAAACACACATGCCTTTCCTCCGGAGACGGCGATTCCTGCCGAGTGGAATGCCGAACTCGAAACGCTGGCGGAGGAATTGGGATATCGTACGACGGACGTAACAGAGATTCAGAAAGAGTTCAGTGATCTGATTACCACAATTGCCCGCGTTTGATGCGGGCGTCCTCGATGCGGGGCGGTTCGTGTCACTCTGTTCTAGGAGGCCCCACAGCAGGCGCCGCATGCAGAAGTAAGGGAGTCTATCTACGGGGAAAGGAATAGAGTCGATTTATCCAAGTTGTGCCGCCCAGAGGTCGAAATCGAGACGCGCACGCGACGTTCGCGGGATTTGTCTTTCAGGTGAATGTCACAATTCTCCATTGGCTTAATTTGATGCCGGGCAGCGGCTTGAACTGTAGGCTGGCGAGGACATCGATCTGATCCAGGAGGCCGCAGCACTGGGTCTTCAGGACTTCAGGCGTCTCCAGCAGGTAAAACAGCTGCGAAAGAAAAGGCTGACCCTTCGGAATGTCGATGCTCTCGAAGCGGTCGCGAACTTCTGCGAACATGTCCCTACCGAAAATTCTGTGCAGCCCACGGGGGATGTCGTTTCCCCAACCGGACCGCAGAGCTCCAGCAGTTTGCGGCGCTGCCTGACTCTGGGGAGCGAACTTCACCGATGCGCACGTGTGCAAGGAAGCACGATTCGAACACAAATTTCAATGGCCACAGGAGAGAAGCGCGTAGCGTGATGGGTTCGGGCTTTTTCACGCAGCCCGTCGTTCGTAGTAGTGATGCAGTCCACCCACCTGCGGCACCGCCACCACCGACCCCATTTCCGGCGGCTGAATCGCTCGTGGCTCCGGGCAGTCCTTTCCCAGCGAAAGATGGGTTCTCCGTCGGTGATAGTACACAATGTGATCTCATTCGTCAGTTTCGGGACACTGCTCGGGACACTAAGAACAATAGTGCTGGTGGTACAGCCCAATGTGGCAGCGGGTTCTGGCCATCCCGGGAGAAATACAATCCTAATCGTTCTTGACGTAACGATAGAACCGAGGGTGTCCTCGAGTCCAATACGGAGCTGCATAGTTATCAGTCCCTGGTCCCGAACGCAAGAAGCTGAAAAACACATGCTGCGATGGTCTGATTACAATCCCCACGTGCCCGCGCCAAACCACTAAGTCGCCGGGCTGCGGCCACTTGACGCGTTGAAACCCTTCGATCCCAACATAAAGGTCGGAGGAACTCGCGTAAGCATAGGGGAAACCAGCTCGCTCATAAATCGCATGAACCAGATGGGAACAGTCGCGCGCAGAATATAGGAGCACTTTGGAATCGAGTGCTGCAACAATCACCGATAAGCCATCGTCCGGACTCAGCGTGCGATCGGCCCTTCGCCCATGCACCCCTTGCCGTACAGTCATTGAAATTCCGGTTTGTCGAGGTTGCTCTTGCGCCCACGATACGCATAGAGCAAGCGCACAGAGCAGGGCCGCGATCGTGGGTTTCACCCGAATCCGCATCCACCATTCTGATTCGGATTTCGCCTACCCGGCAGGTTACGGTTGTGCAGGGCCGGGGCACTCCACGGCCAGGGCATTCCCGGCCACCCATCTGTCCCCCAATGTGTGCGTTTTTCAAGGATTTCCTCCGGTGTAGCAGTTTGTACCCTAAGCTTTTGCGCAGGCGGCGGGTTCGGCAACAAAAATTACTGAGTTTAAACAAATATTGCCGCCTCCCGTGTGATATAGGCAGGCACTGCGCCAGTCCTAGAGAGAAATGAGCAACGAAGAGGTGAGCCGCCTTTACGACGAATACGGCCCAGCTCTCCTGGGTTATGCCTGTGCTCTGCTTGGCGTTCGGGCATCTGCTGAGGACGTGGTACACGAGGTCTTCCTCAGGCTCATCGATGAGAAGAAGCCTCTTGCCAATCCGGTGCCGTATGTATTCCGAGCGGTCCGAAACACAGCCCTCAACGTCCGACGGCAACAGGCCCGACACTTTCCGCTGGAGGCCGAACCGGCCTGGTTCGAGTCAGCTAATGGGATCAGCGAATCAGCTTTGGCGGTGCAAGAAGCTCTTATTGCTCTTCCGGACTTGCAGCGAGAAATAGTCGTTTTGCATGTCTGGTGTGGAATGACGTTTGCAGAAATTGCTGATTTGACTCAAATTCCGCCTGATACGGCAGCGTCCAGGTACAAATATGGCCTTTCCAAACTGGGAGAATTGTTGGGACCACGAGGTACTAGATGAACGACACTGAAGGGAAGAAGCTCGAGCAGTTCTTGCAGCAATTTCGGTTCCGCGCTCCTGAGCCCTACGCCATGCTCGGGCCTCCATCAAAGGTCTCTCGAATAGGTAGCAAACCCTCCGTTCCCGTCCATAGGTCTTGGAGTATCGACGACTCGAGGGCGAACGAAACTCCGCACGTCCCGCCACAGGCGGCTGTTATGATCGCAGCGCACGAGCAGCCCAGGGCAAATCTGCAGACTTTCGAACAGACCGAGTACCAAAAGGTGAAGGCGGACCTGCACCGGAAGACCCTAGACCGCCTGGACCTAGAAAAACTGGGGCGCACCTCGAGCGACACCGCTCGCGAGGAAGTTCTCCAGCTAATCCGCAATTCCGTAAACAGCGAGGCCGTGCCGCTCAGCTTTACTGAGCGCGAGCGTCTCTCGCGGGAGATTCTTGACGAGATCTTCGGGTTGGGGCCGCTCGAGCCGCTACTCAAAGACCCCTCGATCTCTGACATCCTGGTAAACGGTTATAAGCATGTCTTCGTGGAACGCGCGGGCAAGATCGAAGTTACCGGCCTCAGCTTCAAAGACGATGCGCACTTGATGCAGATCATCGACCGGATTGTGTCGCGCGTCGGGCGGCGGGTAGATGAATCCTCTCCCATGGTGGACGCGCGGCTGCCCGACGGCTCGCGCGTAAACGCCATCATTCCTCCCCTGGCC
>JASHSL010000141.1 GCA_030040855.1 Terriglobales bacterium | reverse complement strand
AATTGACTTCCATCACAATGTCTAAGGCTGTGGGCCATTACAGAGTGCACGAACTGGCAGACTGTGGGCCGGAGGGCAAGTCCTATTCGACTCGCAATAGAAAGATCTCGCTTCTGAACAGATGGGTTCTCCCTCATTGGGGGAAGTTTGAGCTCCGAGCGATCAAGACCGTTGCGGTCGAGCAATGGCTCAAAACCCTGGTTACTACAAAGTTCGGCAAGCCAAAACTTCTCGCGGGCGGTACGAGAGAGAAAATTCGGGATGCAATGAGCTGTATTTTCAACCATGCCATACGGTGGGAGTTCACCGACCGGAATCCCATCACTGGCCCGACCAAACGCTCTGGCGTGCGCGTCTCCGCAAAGCGGGAGCGCACACCCGACATTCTCGAAGTTCAAGAGATGCAATCGCTGCTCGCAGCACTTGGTGTTCGGGAAAGAGCCATGGTGTTCCTGGACATGCCGGCTGGGCTGCGCCGTGGCGAGCTGGCGGGTCTGAAGTGGGAGGACTTCGATTTCAAAAAGCTCCATGTGAGCATAACTCGGTCCTTGGTCGACCAGCACGTAGGCCCAGTCAAGACCGAGACATCACGAAAACTAATGCCGATTGACGAGTACGTAGCTCGGGACGTCCTGGCTTGGCATGAGGTAACCCCATACAAGAAACCGTCTGACTATGTGTGGGCTACCAGTGCCAACCGTGCTGGCGGTAAACAGGGAAAACAGCCAGTATGGCTCAGCACCATAATGCGTTGGCACATCCAACCGATAGCCCGAAAACTGGGGATCACCAAGAAAATCGGATGGCACACGTTTAGGCACACATTTTCTTCTCTCCTCAAGGCTAACGGTGAAGATGTCAAAGTTGTACAGGAACTGCTACGTCATGCAACGGTAAGGATGACTCTCGACACCTATACACAAGCTCTTGGTCCGGACAAGCGAGCAGCCCAGAGCAAAGTGGTGGGTATGATCCGACCGAAGCAGAGTGTATTTTCTGTGTATCGCGAGTCCCACGAGGTTTCCTCGTAACCTATTGAGAATATTTGGCGTCCCCGACGGGATTTGAACCCGTGTTACCGCCGTGAAAGGGCGATGTCCTAGGCCGGGCTAGACGACGGGGACCTTGAGGAATCAATCACTTGCGATTTTATCATCATCAGCCCGGCACGGGTTGAGGCACGCTGACAAGGGCCCCCACCAGACCTCGGCAAAGGATCGGAATGACGTTCTCCAGTCAAGGCGGCCGCGGCAGTAATTTGGTATCGGACCCCGATCCGCATACTTCCACGGCGCTCGTCAACGCTGCTCGTGACCGAACTGGGTGATTCGTGTGGCCACGTTGCAGGCGATTGCGGAGCGCAGCGATCCCGCCTTGGTGGCGAAAATTGAGCCTTCATTGAAGGATTCCAAAGAGAAGGTCAAGTACATAGCGGCCGCGACTATCGTGCGCTTAGGCACGCCACGCGAAATCGGCGGATCTGCCAGCAAGAACTAGTATGCACGAGGCTTCGCTTAAGCGCTCCCGGGGGTTCTCGCCACAGCTGTCATTCTTCGGTTACCAATTACTCCCTCGGCACTAGCTTGCGATAACCATAGTAGCTTTCCTCTTCCTGCGACTTGTGGCCGAAGAAGAACAAAACCCTGGCATTGGATTTCATCGCGTAATGTTTGGGAAGCCAGATACCGTCGTCCACCGGCATCTTTTCCAGTTCGAATCGAGTGCCGGGCTCGACCTCCGCCAAGAACCCTTCGATAGAAACCGGACGTATAACCTGAGCCTCGACCTTGACCCACTGAAATGTCTTCTTATCGATACAGAGTTTGCCTTGCATCCCTCTGAGTGCCTCGGCCTCCATATTGGGAGGTTGGTAGTCAGCCCGCGGCGTGGCTTTCAACACGTAAACTTTATAGCTTTCCAACTCTTGCTCACCCACTAGCGCGAAATCAAAAGCTTTCGTCAGCTGCTCCATCAGCAAGTGGTCACGATTGCGATCTTTTTCATACTTCGCAATACGTTCCGCTCTCGCGCGCTCTGATTCGTTTCGCCGCTGGACGATGGTGGCATTCAGCTTTCGCTGTTCCTTTGCCTGCTGTTCCCGCGACAGCGGCTTGCCATTGACTGCTACAAGCCGCTGATAAGGCGAGCTGAAGATCATCAGGTCTTCGAAAGTCTTGGATCCTCCGCCCGGTTCTCGGTCGCGCTCGAAGTAGTCATAGTCAGGAGCAGCCGTCCAATCTCTGGCGATGGCCTCGACCGAACGCTGAATGATCGCAGCATCTTGCTGGGCAGAGCAGAGCACTGCTGGCGGAAGAAGCGTGAGGGTGAAAATGAGGGCGCTGATCCTGTTCCTCACCTGCCGCGATGGGCGCAAGACGCGAACGATAGAATGTGTCGTTCGGGTACGCATTCGTACAGACTAGGAGAGCCGATGCAACCTTCGAGTATGCACTACTTTCCGCTCGCATGGCCATTCCTGGTCGGTCTTCTTTTTCTCTTCTTCGTTTTGGTGGCGCTCGTCGAGCTAGGCATTTTGAGATACGCCTATGAGCGCATGGGCATTCCTCCTCGCTATGTTCTGACGGTGCTGCTGCTCTCGCTTGTCGGAAGCGCCATCAACATTCCGGTCGCGCAATTCCCGCCGGAGCAGCTGGTTTCTGGCGGATTGATTGACTTTTATGGCGTTCAGTATGTTATTCCGGTAGTGCGAGAGTGGCCGGGAACGGTTCTTGCCGTAAACGTTGGTGGCGCATTGATCCCTGTAATTCTCTCGGTTTATCTGTTATTCAAGAATAAGTCGTACCTGCGAAGTTTCCTCGCTGTCGCGGTGGTTGCATTTGTTACGCACTGGTTGGCGCGTCCTGTTCCCGGCATTGGCATTAGCCTTCCGATTTTTGTTGCTCCGATAGTGGCTGCATTCACCGCTATAGTCCTAGGCTGGCGACATGCTGCGCCTCTGGCTTATATCGCGGGAAGCTTAGGAACGCTCATTGGCGCGGACCTCATGAATCTCGGCCGGATTTCGGGCTTGGGAGCACCCGTGGCGTCGATCGGAGGCGCGGGCACATTCGATGGCATCTTCCTGGCAGGCATCGTCGCCGTTCTCTTGTCCCCGGTATCGGCATCAAGTCATGTTCCTGGGGAAGAGGTCCGGAAATGAGCCATTTCGCTCCCAGTGGAGCGGGACCCAAGAGCCAGAGGCACTTTCACCTTTGACCCAAGGGGAATATGATCTCACTTGAAGTGCTGGAGGAAGACATGAAAACCTCTGTGCCTCAACCCACCAAGAAAACAGGAAATTTGCCTCCGGTGCAGTGGCGGTCGTTGATTTGGTATTTGATTCTGATGTTCGGCACTCTGTGGGTCTGGCAGGAGGCCGCCCGGCAGGTGGTATATCGCACGATTCCTTATAGCGAATTCAAGGATGATCTCGAACACGGCGAAGTGGTCGAGTGTTCGGTGGGGCAAGACGACATTCAGGGCCAGATTCAGCCGAAGGCAGCATCGGCAACTGAGAAGGAAGCCGAGAGCACAACCACCGCCAAGACTCCAACTGCAGCCAATGTGCCGCCCCCTGAAAACAACGCCGCTTCTCAAGCGAAGAGCACCGCTCCCTCAGCATCTGCGCCCGTAGCCAAATCGCACAGCGAAACTAACGAAGCCAGTACTCAACCAAAGGCACCAGCCACGTTCATGTTTCGGACGGTCCGGGTTGAAGACCCGGACCTGGTGCGCGACCTGGAAAAAGAAGGAGTAAAGTTCACCGGCGTGCGGCCCGGCTTTATGTCGGAGTTTCTCTGGGCGTGGGTTCTGCCCATCGGTTTCATCGCCTTGCTGTGGTGGTTTTTCTCCAAGCGAATCGGAAGCCTCGGCCAGTCGGTGATGAGCTTCGGTTCAAGTGGAGCAAAACTGGTGGCTGATACCGACACAAAAGTTACGTTCAATGATGTAGCCGGTGAAGAAGAAGCCAAATACGAGCTTCAGGAAGTTGTGACTTTTCTGAAGCATCCCGAACGCTACCGATCTTTAGGCGCCAAGATTCCTAAAGGAGTCTTGCTGGTGGGCCCTCCCGGAACAGGCAAGACGTTATTGGCGCGTGCCGTTGCCGGGGAAGCGAAAGTGCCGTTCTTCTCGATTAGCGGAAGTGAGTTTGTGCAAATGTTCGTAGGCGTGGGCGCCGCCCGCGTCCGTGACCTGTTTCAACAGGCCAAGCAACATGCTCCCTGCATTGTGTTTATCGACGAATTGGACGCCGTGGGCCGTCAACGGGGAGTGCATATTGGCGCAGTAAACGATGAGCGTGAGCAGACATTAAACCAATTGCTGGTCGGTTTAGATGGCTTCGATGCCAATGTTGGAGTTGTCGTGCTGGCGGCAACGAACCGACCGGATGTACTGGATCGAGCTTTGCTGCGACCTGGGCGTTTCGATCGGCAGATTGTTGTAGATGCGCCGGACCTCGGAGGAAGAGAGGCGATTCTGAAAATTCACAGCCGGGGTAAACCGATAGCGCCGGATGCCGACCTGCGCAAGATTGCGCAGGAGACGCCTGGGTTTTCGGGTGCGGATTTGGCTAATGTGGTCAACGAAGCCGCACTGCTCACCGCCCGGCACGGGGGCACGACCATTGGACAGAAAGATTTGGAAGACGCGGTGGAGAAGGTTGTGGCTGGTCCAGAGCGTAAGAGCCGCCGCATGACTCCTGAAGATAAACGCCGTGTTGCCTATCATGAAACCGGCCACGCGCTGGTCGCGGCTTATAGCAAGCACGCCGACGTCGTTCACAAAATCAGCATCGTTCCTCGCGGTCGCGCCGCGCTCGGCTATACCCTCCAGTTGCCGGAAAACGACCAATACCTGATGAGCCGTCCCGAACTCATCGACAGAATCAAGGGCATGCTCGGAGGTAGAGCCGCGGAAGAGGTCGTCTTCAACGAAATCACCACCGGGGCGGAAAACGATCTCGAACATGCGACTGCTGTCGCCCGACAGATGATTTGTCTTTACGGCATGGGTGAATCGGTCGGGCTTGTTCACTGCGGCCAGGAACCCAATCCTTTTCTGCCGATTCCCGGCGACGGCATGATTCAAAGAGATTGCAGTGAAGAAACGGCGAATGCAATTGACAAAGAAGTGCGGAAACTCCTGGACGGAGCATATGCAGAATCCAAGCAGATCTTGCGGCAGCATCGCGATCAGTTGGATCTGGTCGCCGGCGAACTTTTGAAACATGAGACGCTCGATGCTCAAACGTTCAAGGATTTAATCAAGCAACCAGCAGTTGCTGCATGAGGAGGTGCGAACAAGATTTGTTAGCCTTCCTTCCCGAGTGCATCGTCCACCGTGGCAGTTCCGTGCGTGCGGGAACTCGATGTCAGGCAGGGCCAGCTACGATGCTGCTTTGGAATGGCAAGCCAAAATGACATCGTGCGGGACATGCCAAAATCGCTGTCGAGCCACGCGGTGATCCGCACTTAACCTCTGGAAGAAACGAAAGCGCGTCCAAGTCTACGAGCCGCTAATGGCTTCCGTCTGCGCCATGTTTCCTCTTGTGGTCGGAAGAAAACGAACAGCAGCCGAGTTGTTTGTTTTCCTCGGCCAATTCGGTTGCCTTGATTTTCTTACCCTCACACTCCACCTTGGTCGTGCGACTCAGATGGAAATCATAGGGAACACCATTGGCGCCGACGAGCGTTATCTCCTTATCCGATGGAGCGACGAGACCAACGGTTCCGCCGAGTTCTTCGGCTGATGCGAACACGTGGTTTTTCGTGGAGGGCCTTGTTGCCTGGTGCTCAGTTTTCTTCTGTGGTTTTGTAGATTTAGAAGACAATTTGCTGGCCGGCTTAGCCGATGACTCTTTAGAACTGGGGGCGTTAGCAGCGAGAGAGATACCGGTCGCAAGTATCAACACGAACGAGCAAAGCAGCACAAGAGAGTTTTTAACTTTCGACATTTCACATTTGCCTCGCATTGTCTTTGCTAGATTGCCAGCCGACGGGTTCTTCAACCATTCTCACGAAATGTCGGCCGAGCCATCTCCTACTACGAATAGATTTGTCCCCGCCGCGTTCGTTGTATGGCTCTACGATGTAGCACTCTTCACGCCTCCGGCAGTTTGAGTTGTCCCTTTCAACACTGAGTGATATGAAAATGTGGGGAAACACCACGAAAATGCTTACATTAGAGTCTCTTATGACGAACTTATCAGCCGCGCCAACCTTCTTACCTTCCGATTCGATCTAATGAAGCAGCCTGGGTTTAAATCAGCACCAGAGAATAAGTTTGCGTTCCCGCCTCTGCTTGACCGATGCAGTTGAATCGGCTTCCATCTCTCGTCTGATTGCTGTTGATCCAAAGAGTCGCTGGCTGCTCACGAATCTGTTCCCATTGCTGCCATGGAAGCTCACCGACCTTTACTCAACGCTGCGACCCATCAACAACATGATTCTCAGTCTGATGCTGTCTGGGTTGTGGATTCAGCAATGGGATGTCGATGATGTCCAACAGACGTGGACTCGTGTTATCCGCGCAACGATATTCCAAAAACGCAACTCGACTGTAGGCCGGTCGCTTACCGGACGAACCCAATTTCCAAACCCATTTTTAACGATCTCCCGACCCGCGATGCAAAGTGTGCTTTCGGCAAGCATGCATGACTTGAGGGGAAGCGCCTGGTAAATTCAAACAGTCGCCGAGCCGGCGACTGATCATGCCCAACCAAACGGCCGCGCCTGCAGAATCAATCACAGAGCTTCAGGGGCAGCTCGCACAGTTTCGCTCGACCCACCCACCTCGGACAAAGCTGCCGCAATCCTTATGGCAATCGGCAGCCGAGCTGGCCCGGTGCCACGGCGTAGGCGTAGTGGCACGTTCGCTCAAGCTGGACTACAGCACCCTAAAGAAACATGTAAGTGGTTCTCCGGAATCCATCCGCAGGTGGAAGAAAGCCCAACCAAAATTTGTCGAGCTGATCGGCGCGACCCGCCAGAGCGTGGATGAATATCTGATCGAATTCGAATCGGCACGGGGTCGCAAGCTGCGAATCCACTGCAAGACCAACCGGCCACCGGATTGGCCAGCGTTGTTAGGCGCCTGGCGAAGAGTCGAACGATGATTCAAATCACATCGCAGATGCGGGTGCTGGTCGCGATCGAGCCGGTCGACGGCAGAAAAGGGATCGATTCCTTGGCTCAGCTCTGCCGAGAAAAACTTGCCGAAGACCCGTTTTCCGGTTGTGTTTTCATTTTCCGAAGTCGCAGTGGAATCGCCATCCGCTTGCTCACCTACGATGGACAAGGATACTGGCTGCTGCAAAAGCGACTTTCAAAAAATCGCTTTCGCTGGTGGCCCGAAGGGGATCAGCCCGCCAAACGATTGGAATCCTACGAAGCCCAACTGCTATTGGCCGCCGGCGATGTGTCGCGGGTACGTGCGGCGCCCATGTGGCGACGGGTCAACGGAACCCAACTCGGCAACCGGTGATGGTTTCTTCCCTTGCGTTCCAAACAACACCCCGGCATACTGACGAACAGAATGGCGGAGCTGAAATACCGTGGTCGCGTCATCAGCGAGGCTCACCTTTTATATATACGGGAGATGATCGCCATCCATCCGGAGGCGAGCCGTCGCACGCTTTCGAAAAAACTGTGCGAGGCCTGGCAATGGCGACAAGCCAATGGGGCCTTGTGCGACATGGTCTGCCGTAGTTTGCTGGTCACCCTGGAGCGTGCGGGCCAGATCGTCCTGCCGGCGGTGAAGTACGTGCGCCACAACCCACTCGCGAAACGAGCGCGACCGGGGCCGCAGCTGATCGATACCACCCCCATCGAAGAGAAACTGAAGGAGCTGGACCCACTGGATTTTCAGCTGGTGAGGCGCACGGGGGATGAACCGCTGTTTAACAGTTTGCTGGAACAGTACCATTACTTGCGTTACGAGCAGCCGGTGGGCGCTCACCTGAAATATCTGGTCTGGGGACGATCGCGACCGATTGCGTGCCTGGCGTGGTCGAGTGCGCCGCGCCATCTGGCAGCCCGCGACCGCTACATCGGCTGGAGTGCGGAAGCGCGGCGACGCAATGTTCGCTTTCTGGCCTACAATACGCGATTTTTGATTGTGCCTTGGGTGCGGGTGAAATACCTGGCGTCGCACATTCTGGGCCGCATGGCGTTGCGCATCTCCCAGGACTGGGAGAACCTCTACGGCCACCCGCTCTACTTTCTGGAAACCTTTGTGGATCCCGGCTGGTTCCGCGGCACCTGCTACTACGCGGCGAACTGGGTATGGTTGGGGGAGACCACCGGTCGAGGCAAGGCTTCCAACAGCTACGTGCCCAACCGATCGATCAAGCATGTTCTGGGATATCCACTGCACCGAAAGTTTCGGGAGCTGCTGGGTGAGTTAGGATGAGAGCGGCAATCGAGTTCATCGACATGGATCGGGAAGAGTTGAATGAGTTGATGGAGCGCGCCGGGGCGGGGCTGTCCGGGGAAGACCAGCGCAAGCTGAAGGGCATCGTGGAAGCTCTGAGTTATCTCACGGACTTGGTGGCCGATCAGAAGACCACGATCCATGACTTACGGCAGTTGTTGTTCCCGGCCTCAACGGAGAAGACCGAAAGGGTGCTGAAGCAAGCCGGCATGGAGCGGAGGACGAAGCCAGCCGACAAACCGGGCGCACAAAAACCTGGGAAACAAGAAGCGAAGCCGCCCGGCCACGGAAGGAACGGGGCGGAGGATTATCGTAACCCGCGGCGAGTCCAGGTTCGGCACGAGAGTCTCAAACATGGCGATCGCTGCCCGGGCTGCCTGAAGGGCAAACTCTACGAGCAGCCAGAGCCGAGGCTGCTGGTGCGCATCGTGGGACAAGCTCCGTTGACGGCGACGGTTTACGAGCTTCAACGCTTACGCTGCAATCTATGCGGCGAAGTCTTTAGCGCGGACGCACCCGAAGGTGTAGGCGAAGAGAAGTACGAGGAAAGCGCGGCGGCCATGATCGCGCAGTTGAAATACGGCACCGGTATGCCGTTTTATCGGCTGGAGCATCTGGAGCAAAACTTAGGCATTCCGTTGCCAGCCTCCACCCAATGGGAGGTCGTGGAGGAAGCGGCCGAGCTGATCAAACCAGCCCGCGATGAGCTGATCCGACAGGCGGCGCAAGGGGAAGTTCTGCACAACGACGATACCAGCATGAGAGTGTTGGCCCTGCGCCGAGCCATCGCCGAGGAAAATGGCGAACGCACCGGTATCTTCACCTCTGGTGTGGTAGCGACGGCGGAGGGACGCATGATTGCTCTGTTCTTCACGGGACGACAACATGCGGGAGAGAACCTGGCAGAGGTGCTGAAGCGGCGCGCAGCTGAACTGCCCCTGCCGATTCAGATGTCGGATGCGTTATCGCGCAATGCCCCGAAGCCGATCAAGTTGTTAGTTGCCAATTGCCTGGCTCATGGAAGACGGCAGTTCGTGCAGATCACGCCCAACTTCCCGGAACAGTGTCGGCATGTGCTGGAGGCTTTGGGCGAGGTCTACTACCACGATCGAGTGGCGCGCGAACGCAGCTTATCG
>JASHSL010000140.1 GCA_030040855.1 Terriglobales bacterium | reverse complement strand
CGAACGTCTGCTCCAGAATGTGCTGCGCAGCTTGACGGCCACCTCGCTCATGAGTCTCGCGGCCAGCCTTCTGATGGGGGTGGTGGGTGCCGTCATCATGTACACCGGGGCGCGGGAGATCGCCGCGGGGACGCTGACGCTCGGCGGGTTCTTTACCTACACCCTGTTTCTTGGCTTCCTGATTGCGCCCATTATGTCCATCGTTCAGATTGGCACCCAGCTCACCGAGGCATTGGCCGGCCTGGAACGGACCCAGGAGATCCTGGGCGAGAGCCGCGAAGATCGGGATCCGCAGCGCACGCGGGTCCTCGGCGCGATTCAGGGACACGTCAATTTTGCCGAGGTCAGCTTTAGCTATGACGGGAACCGCAAGGTCCTGAACCATATTTCTTTTCATGCCGAACCCGGGACCGTGACTGCCCTGGTCGGTCCTTCCGGATCCGGCAAATCCACCACCATCGGGCTGATTGCGGCGTTTTATGCTCCCACCCAGGGGAAGGTGTGGATCGATGACGGGGACCTGAGCACGGTGCGCCTGGATTCCTACCGGACTCAGCTCGGACTCGTGCTGCAGGAGTCCTTCCTGTTTGATGGCACCATCCGGGACAATGTTCGCTTCTCGCGTCCGGATGCAGGCGAGGACGAGATCCTCCGAGCCTGCCGCATCGCCCGGGTGGACGAATTTGCCGAGAACTTTGCCGACAAGTACGACACGGTGGTCGGGGAGCGGGGAATCAAGCTCTCCGGCGGGCAGCGCCAGCGCATCTCGATCGCGCGGGCGATTCTGGCCGAACCGAGAATCCTGATCCTCGACGAGGCCACTTCCAGCCTCGACTCGGAATCGGAGGCGCTGATTCAGGAGGGACTTTCCTATCTGATGCAGGGGCGCACGACTTTCGTGATCGCCCACCGGCTTTCCACCATTCGCCGTGCCGACCAGATTCTGGTCATGGAACAAGGACAGATCGTCGAGCGCGGCACTCACCAAGAGCTCTTTGCCCGGCACGGCCGCTATTACCAGCTGTATACCAAGCAACATGGCCTCGAAAGCAATCTGTTCCTGGCTCCGGGCGAGGGCGACGCCTACGCCGTGCCGAGCGGAAACGGAAGCCAGGCGTCGAGACGGGGCGAGGAGCCGGCCGGGTTCTCCGATACGTTGCGTATGGTGAGGGACGAGCTTCGCTGATTGCTTATGTCCGCTGCTCAAGGGAAAGGAAACGGCTCGGTTGCGGTGCGCACGGCAGAGCTCTGCCGCCATTTTCGCATGGGAGAATCGCTGATTCCTGCGGTCGATCGAGTCTCCCTCGAGATTCGTTCCGCAGAGTTTGTTGCCCTCCTCGGCGCCTCGGGATCGGGTAAATCTACCCTGCTCAATCTCATCGCCGGCCTCGACCGGCCGACCTCGGGATCGGTCGTGGTGCAGGGCAAGGACCTGGCAAGGCTCGATCGCGAGGAACTTGCCAAATACCGGCTGCGAACCGTGGGCATGGTGTTTCAGTCGTTCCAGCTGATACCGAGCATGACCCTCGTCGAAAACGTCGAGTTGCCTTTGCGTTTTGCCGAAGTCGATCGCGCCCGCCGCAGGCATCTGTGTCAGACGGCGCTCGAGCGGGTTCATCTCGGCGCCCGATCCAACCATCGCCCCAGTGAACTCTCCGGGGGCGAGCAACAGCGGGCTGCCCTGGCCCGGGCCCTGATCAATCAGCCGCAGCTTCTCTTGGCGGACGAGCCGACCGGCAATCTCGACAGCCAGACGGGTGCAGAAATCATGAATTTGCTGCTCGAATGCAACCAGTCTTTGGGGATGACCGTGATTATGGTCACCCATGAACGTTCGCTCGCGGAACGCTACACCGAGCGGCTGATGGTTTTGTCCGACGGGAGGCTGGTCGACGATGTCACCGTGGCGAGCAGCACTCGATCCTCGGCGCCGGGAGGCACTCCGTGAAAGCTTACGACGTAGGGGAGCTGGCGGTTCGCAATCTGCGCGAGTCGGTGCTTAGAAATTCGCTCACAACGGTGGGCATCTCGGTGGGTGTGGCTTCGCTCGTTGCCATGCTTTCGCTCGGCATCGGCCTCCAGCATTTGGCCAACCGGCGGCTGGCGAAATCGGGACTGTTTGACACCATCCGGGTCAGCTCCCGGCGCGACCCGCGCAACTTCGGCCGCGAAGGGGGAGAAAACGGGCCGGAGGCCGCGGAAAGCCCGCCGCTCGATGAGTCCGCTCGTCAGAGGATCGCCGAACTGGCGAATGTGAGTGAGGCTTATCCGGAGATCCGCTTTGCTACCGAACTCCGCTTCGAAGACAAGCCACACCTGAGCGTGGTCTCGGCCTTGCCTTCCTCGGCCCGCACCACCGATGCCTTTGAAGGAATCGAAGGCAGGTTCTTCTCCTCCGACACGGCCCCGGAGGCGATCCTCGAGAAATCCTTCGCCGAGCGCTTGCTGGGGACGAGTCCCCAGCCGGGCGGCAAGGACTCGAACCCGGCCCAAGGGTTGCTCGGGAAGCAACTCACCATGCGATACGCCGAGCGTACGGCAATTCCCTCCCCGGCGTCTCCCGCCCGATCCTCCAACCCTGCGGACATGGGCTATTCGGTGAGCTCGCGCGAGGAGAATCTGACCATCGTGGGAATCTGCGACCTCGATCCCGATAGCATGCGTGGACAGGCCCGGGCCCGGGTCTTTCTCCCGCTCAAGCTGGCGGAAGGCCTGCACGTGATGGATCCTTCCAACCTACGCGACACGACCAACGTGCTCGGGGGTAGCCCGACGTATGCCGCTCTCGATGTGCGCGTCGGCAGCCCCAAACACATTCCGGAGGTCGAGTCGGCCATTAAGCAGATGGGCTTCGACACATTTTCCCTGATCGATGCCACCAAGAACCTGCGTCAATTTTTTGCCGTTCTCGACCTCTTTCTGGGAATCTTTGGCAGCTTGGCATTGACCGTGGCCTCGATCGGGATCATCAATACGCTGGTGATGGCCATCCTCGAGCGCAGGCGGGAAATCGGCATCATGAAAGCGATTGGCGCCACCGACGGAGACGTCAAAGGACTGTTCTTTGCCGAAGCCGGCGCCATGGGCGGTTTCGGCGGCGCTCTGGGCGTGGCTTTGGGGTGGGCTCTCGGTCACGCCATCAACGCCGGCACGAATCTTTACCTGAAACGGCAGCATTTCCCCCCCGCCGAGATCTGGTTTGTGCCCTGGTGGCTGGTCGGGGGTGCGATTGTTTTTGCCATCCTGGTGAGTCTCGTCTCCGGTTTGTATCCTGCCCGGCGGGCGGCCCGGCTCGATCCCGTCGAAGCCCTGCGCTACGAGTAAACTGACGGGATGCGGCGGCTCGCTCTTTGGCTATTACTCCTGGGCTGGGTCGGCCCCCTCCGAGCTGAGAGCCGCATCGAGTGCAACGTCCTGGCCAGCCGCATCCTCGGCCAGCCGGTCCACTACTGTGTGCTGTTGCCGCCGGGTTACGACTCTGCCCCCTCCGAGCGCTATCCGGTGCTTTACTTCCTGCACGGTCTCGGGGGAAACGAGCGCGCCCTGGTCGAAAGCGGGGGATGGAATCTGGTGGAAGATCTCCGGCAAGCAGCGAAGATCGGCGACTTCCTCATGGTGACTCCCGAGGCCTGGGCCAGCTTCTATGTGAACTCCGCCGATCGAAAGCTGCGCTACAGCGATTTCTTCCGGGAAGAGTTCATGCCCGCAATCGAGAGCCGATATCGGATTCGCCGCGAGCGCCGCTCGCGAGCGATCACGGGCATTTCCATGGGAGGGTACGGCGCCCTGCGCTTCGCCTTTGCTTACCCGGAGACCTTTTCCGCGGTAAGCGCGCAAAGTGCGGCTTTGATGACCGCCTCGCCCGAGGAGCTCAATTCGACCATCCGCTCCGGCGCACCTCTCGGTCGGCTTTTGGGAACGGTCTTCGGGAATCCGATCGACATTGCCCACTGGAGGGACAACGATCCCTTGGTGCTCGCGAAAAGGAACCAGGCAGCCCTCCACCGCCTCGCCATCTACTTCAACTGCGGCCGCGACGACCAATACGAGTTCGCAAGCGGCGCCGAAGCCCTTCACCGGCAACTCGACCAAGAGGCCGTCCAACACGAATACCATTTGTATCCCGGGGATCACAGCGCGAGTTACTTCCTGCGCCACTTCGACGAGGTGATCGAGTTCCACTGGCGCAATTTTGCAGCCGGAAAGTAACTCCGTAGGGACCGTTGCACGGCGGGGCCACCTTCTTACAAGAACTAGGCGCCCGTCGATTTCGAGAGGTATACAATCTTGGCGGCTTTTCCCTGCTGCGACCGCAACCGGATTCCGGCTTGTTCCTCTAGGATCCCGCCGGGACCGAGCGCCAGGTTGATGTGGCTGCGGGCAGGCCGAAATCCCAGGATTGGGTTCCGGTACCGATCTCCGGCAAAGTGATGGACCAGCGAAGCACCCGACAGAATCGCGCATGGTGATGATATGCCACGACATAGATGCTCTTCCCTTGGAGTTTTGAGGTCGATTGCGGTCCTCGCCATCGCTGTCTGCGGCCTAGCCTCCGCCGAAGACCGCTTTGACGTGGTCATCCACGGCGGACGAGTTCTCGATCCCGAAACCTCTCTCGACGCGGTCCGCGACGTTGGTATTCGCGGCAACCAGATTGGGGCCATCAGCGAGCGACCGCTGGTGGGTGCGCGTGTCCTTGACGCCTCCGGTCTGGTCGTCGCTCCCGGGTTCATCGATCTTCACCAACACGACCAGACGGCTGCAGGCTACCGCCTGAAGGCGATGGATGGTGTGACCACCGCGCTCGAACTCGAGATCGGTTCGCCCGACGTACGTAAGTTTCTCGACCAGCGCCGCAACGCCGCGCTCATCAATTACGGGACCAGTGCCAGTCACCCTTGGGCGCGCGCCGCCGTCCTCGGCCAACCCGTGCTCGAGGGAGCGATCGTGCCCCCCACCGGGGCGGCCACGAATGATCCGGCTACGCCGGAGCAGGTCGAACGGATCGAGCAACGGCTGCGAGACGAACTCAACGCGGGAGGCCTTGGCATCGGCATGGGCATTCAATACACGCCGGGGGCGTCGCGTCAGGAGATCATTGCGATGTTTCGTGTGGCCGCAGAACGCAACGTGCCGGTGTTTGTGCACATTCGGGGCGACCGCATCGAATCGGTGGGCGAGGTCATCGCTGCGGCTGCGGTCAGCGGTGCGCCGCTGCATATCGTGCATATCAACAGCAGTTGCCTGCGCGACGCTCCCGAGTGTCTGCGTATGATTGCCGGGGCACGCGGCCGTGGACTGGACGTGACCACCGAGGCTTACCCCTATATTGCCGGTATGACGCAAATCAACTCGGCACTGTTCAACCCCGGCTGGCGAGAAAAGCAAGACATCGATTATTCCGATCTTATGATCCCGGACACCGGCGAGCGCCTGACCAAAGAGCGCTTCGAGCAGCTGCACGCGTCTTCCCAGCCGCAGGCCATCATCATATTCAATAACACCCAGGCAGTGGTGGATGAGGTGATTGCCAATCCTCTGACGATGATCGCCAGTGACGGCTTAACCGGTCATCCGCGCAACGCCGGCACTTTCGGCCGCGTGTTCGCACGCTATGTGCGCGAACGCCGCACCCTCAGCCTGATCGAGGCCGTACGCAAGATGTCCTATATGCCGGCGCTTCGCTTGGAGCAGAGCACACCCGAAGCGCGCAAAATGGGACGCCTGCAGGTGGGCGCCGATGCCGACCTTGTGATCCTCGACCCGGAAACCTTCCGCGACCAATCCAGCTTTGAGAAGCCCTCCCTACCGAGCATCGGCGTGCGCTTTCTTTTGGTCAACGGAACCGTGGTGATTGATGGTGGCGCGATCGTCCCCGGGATAGCTCCCGGCCGCGCCCTGGTCGGCTCGCGAGCGCAATGAGCGGACCCGGGTTTCATTCGTACCGCAGGGCGACGAGCGGATCCACTCGGGCGGCGCGGCGAGCCGGGAACCAGCAGGCCAGGAAGCCGGTCGCGAGCAGCGCCACCGACACGCATGTTAAGGTCCAGGGATCATACGCTGACACTTGCCAGAGCTGGGTCGCGATGATTCGCGCTAGTCCGACGCTGACGAGCAAGCCGAGGCCCACGCCAATGGCCACGAGCCGGAGCCCGGAGCGGATGACCATGCCGAGCACGTCGGAACCCTGCGCACC
>JASHSL010000139.1 GCA_030040855.1 Terriglobales bacterium | reverse complement strand
GCAGCGATGCCCCGAGCCGAGTGGTGAATATCACGTCGGAACGAGGCGCAACTTTGGTTCCCGAGCTCAACTATGGCGTCGATGCCGGAAACTTCGGCACGCTCCGCCAGGACGTATTTCTTGCGGGTGCCTTCCATGGATTCGATTACTTCTCTGAGTTCTCGCGATTCGATAGACAGGGAAGTCTCCCGAACGATTATTTTCACAACGCCACGGTGAGCGCGAACATCGGTTAGCAGTGGAATACCACGAAGGGAATCCGTGCAACGGTTCGCCACGTCGCAACCGAACTAGGTGCGCCAAATGCCCTGGACTTTTATGGGATTCCAGATGATGCCTGGCAGACAAACCACAATACCTACGTGCGCATCACCGCGCAGAACCAGACCACTGAGCGCTGGCACAACTCGGTGTAGTTTGCCTTCGCTCAGTTCGGCTTAGGCTGCGAAGACGCTGCACCAACCGGCGAACCCTTTGAGGGAAATTACCTAGGGAATGTAGTCACCATTCACGGTGCGAATGGTTACAGCGTGACGGGACAGGCCATTCTCGACTGTGGCGGCACTTACCCGATGATTTTTCCGGACTACGAGGCGCGACGCTCGGTGTACGCGCAGGGGACTGGACGGGCGTTTTTGGTTTCCGTTACGAGCATGAGGACGGCGAAGGATTCACGCGGAACAATTACAGCACATCGATTGAGGGTCACGGGAGCATCGGCCACCGCTTCTTCACGACGTTCGGAGGGGGATTTGAACACAACTCCTTCTTTGGATTCGCGGCCACCCCTCGCGTGTCGATGGCGTATTACCTCCGCAAGGCCTCGAATGCGGGGTTATTCGGTGACACCAAGCTGAAATTCAACTTCGGGGAAGGCATCAAGGAAGCGAGTACGTCCGAGCAGCCTCGGCGCTCATCAGCCTTCTGAAGCCGGAACAGATCGCGCAGTTCCACGTTCAACCCATCGGGCCGGAAAGAAACCGGACCTTCGACGTCGGGGTGGATCAGAGACTCTGGAACGGACGGGCCCTCCTAGGGATCACTTTCTATGACAACAATTTCTACGATCTAATTTCGTTTCTGAGCACCGGCGAGCTGATTTCCATTGGGGTCCTGCCAGATGTTGCCAACAGCACGCCGATGGGGGGCGCGTATGTGAATGCGACCTTGCAGTGGGCAAAGGGAGCCGAGGTCGACTACAAAATGGATCTCGGGCACGGATTCCTTTTCCAGGGCGAATACACCTACGCCGACGCCCTGGTGACGAAGGCGTTTGGCGTCCCCTCAATCAATCCTCTGTTCCCGGACATTCCGATCGGTGCATTCTCGCCGCTGGAAGGTGCCAGACCGTTTCGCATCGCTCCACATTCTGGGAGCCTGGCTCTGTCTTACAACCACAAGAAGTTAATGGCGTGTTTACGGGATATCTGGTCGGGCGTCGAGACGACAGTACATTTCTTTCCGATCCGTTTTTTGGTGACACCATGCTTTTGCCAAATCGGAATCTCGCTGCCGCGTATCAGAAATTCGACTTGAGTGCGGCATACGCGATCAAACCCTTCATAACGGTCTACACGAGCATCGAAAACCTGTTCAGCGAGCACTATGACGCGGCCTTCGGCTTTCCGGCGCTGCCTTTCGCAATTCGTAGCGGAGTTCGGTTCATGCTGGGCGGCGCGAACGGATGGTAGCATCTCCGAGGAACTAGCGTGGGGAGACTCGGCTGTTCGATATTCGGACCTCAAATAACAGCCTTGACGGGCAGCACCGCAATGGCGGGTGGTGCTGAAAGGCGCGGGTGGAGGGGACAAAAAAAGCAGTAAACACTTAGGACGCGGACACGGACTCACTCGCCTGCGATTTGATAGGATTCAACATGAGGCTGCGCTGCATGCGATGTGCCGTTATCTCATTGGTGTTCGGACTGATCTTCCATTGTGTAGGTGTTGCAGATGATGTTGCACCTGGTAAGGTGGATGAAATCTTCGCCATTTACAGTAAGCCGGGGTCGCCTGGGTGTTCACTCGGAGTGATACACGACGGTGACTTTATTTACCGCAAGCTCTATGGTTCGGCAAGTCTCGAACTTGGAGTACCACTTTCGCCGCAGTCAGTTTTTTACATGGGTTCGGTGTCCAAACAATTTACGGCTGCCGCGGTAGTGCTCGCTGCAGAGCAGGGCTATCTTTCGCTCGACGATGATGTGCACAAGTACATCCCGGAGCTTCCCGATTATGCTCATGTCCTCACGTTGCGGCAGATGATTCACCATACCGGCGGATTTAGAGATTTCTTCAGCTTGATCTTCCTTTCCGGTCGCGATGTGTCGGACTTCAATTCGTCGGAACAGATTCTGAAGCTTGTGGTTCGTCAAAAAGGGCTGAACAACGTCCCCGGAGACGAGTGGATTTACAGCAACACGAACTATTTTCTCCTCGGCATCGCGGTTCAGAGAGCGACGAAGAAGTCGCTGGCCGAGTTTGCCAAGCAGAACATATTTCAGCCCCTCGGCATGTCACACACGCTGTTCTACGATGACCACACTCTGGTTATGCCCGGCCGCGTTGCCGCCTATGACCCGGGCCCTCACGACACGTTTCGCGTGGATTGGTCCACGACATACGACATTGTCGGAAGTGGTGGACTGATGAGTACCCTCGATGACCTGCTTCTTTGGGATCGGAACTTCTACGCCAATCGCCTGGGTAAAGGAACACTTACCAGAGAGTTGCAGACACCTGGCGTCTTAAACAACGGCAATACCATTAGTTATGCCATGGGGCTGGACTTGGGGAATTACCGGGGATTGCGGATCGTGGAACACAGTGGCGCACTTTTCGGATATCGAACCGTACTCTTGCGTTTCCCGGAGCAGAAGTTTACCGTCATCTGCCTTTGCAACGTTGCGAACGCAGTCCCGGAGAATCTTGCGCGCAGGGTCGTGGATCTCTATTTAGCGGACAAATTGCAGGTCGGCGCAAGCGCCGTAGCACGCGCTGGCAACGGCAACTTTCCCGATCCTGCCGAGTTCGCCGGTAAATACCTCGATCCACGCACTCACCTGATGTACTCGTTTACCGCATCGAATGGCAACTTGATGGCCTGGGGAGGAGTACTGAGGCGGATCAATGCGAATCAGTTCTACGATCTCGGAAGCAATGTCATTACATTTGAGCCATCACAAGGCTCCATGA
Organism: Terriglobales bacterium; assembly: GCA_030040855.1. Taxonomy (GTDB): domain Bacteria; phylum Acidobacteriota; class Terriglobia; order Terriglobales; family Acidobacteriaceae; genus JAFAGX01. The sequence continues at coordinate 1,839 of JASHSL010000139.1, read as the reverse complement.
AGGCAAGACTCGATCTGAAGGGCGAGACTTACTTTTCCGGTAGCAGGATTCGAGAGCTTCGTTTAGGCGAACCTGCGCTGGCCGCCTATGCCGGACAGTTTCGCAGCACAGAACTTGAGGCAACGTATAGCTTGTCTCTGGTGCAGGGCGCTTTAATTCTACGCAATCGGGACAACCCGCCACAGAATCTCACTCCGGTGGCCCAAGACGAGTTCGAGGCTGGTGACTTTGGAAGGCTTGTTTTCAAGCGGGGCTCCGATGGGCGAGTTTCCGGTTTCAGTATATTTACCCAAGGCGCACGCGGCGTCGAATTTCAGAAAATTGATTGAATGTAATGCCGTCCGGGTTTTCTGATTCAAGCCACAGCAGTAAGCCAATCCTCAAAAGCCCGCCGAGCCCGAGCTTGTCACGATCTGCCGAGCGAACTGATAGATTGTCTCTGTATTCAGACTTTGTGACGGAACTCGGCATCAGCCAATCGGGATTTGGATCCCTCGGGGCAGCCGAACTTTCCCATCGTTTCCACCGTTTTACGGATTGGCCTAGCATTCGGGTTTCTTGTGTTACGCTGAGACCGTAATTCTTGCTCCACGAGGCGTCTATGGCGCAGCTCAGCAGAATCGGAGTTTCTTTGGACTCGGAACTACTCGATCGCTTCGACACGTTCATCACCGAAAAAGGCTACGACAACCGATCCGAGGCCTTCCGGGATTTAATCCGGGATCGGCTTGTAGGAACGGCGGTTGTGGCATCGAAGGCTCCCGTCGTGGGCACCGTGACGTTGATTTATGACCATAACACTCGGCTTCTCCCCGAGAAACTGGCCGACCTTCAGCATGACCATCACAAAGTCGTCATCTCGACGCTCCACGCCCATCTCGATCACGATACGTGCCTTGAGGTGGTCGTTCTGCGCGGCAGGTCGGGTGAAGTTCAACAACTGGCCGGAAAACTCATCAGTACAAAGGGAGTCCGTCACGGGCGCCTGGTCGTGAGTTCCCCCGATACCGTGTTACCACACCGGCACCCTCGTCACTGATCATTAACCAGCTGCCTTCTGGCTTCTAGACCTCCGCCGAACCTGTCCACCCGAGGACTGAGTGCCCTAGAGGAAAAGCCTGATCCGTCAGTAGGGATTCCCGAGAAAAGTGCGCCTGGCCTTTACAAAAATGTTGCCCCTGGTAGCATGATTATGCAATTCGTAACATGACCGTAGCACGACTAGAAATAACGTGTTATGCAGGGGGCCAAATCACTTCGACGGGAACTCCCCTGGATCGGAAACTTCGCTGGGTTCAATGTAGCGGCCAAATGGGTTGCTCCATGCCGGTTCTCTCGATGATCGATCCCACGTGGCGGATGGATCGGGACGGTCTCCGATCGAAGATTGCCTAGCTCGCAAAGCAGCCGGATTCGTTTCAGGTCAGACCAGGAAGACTTATGAAGATACTCCAGTCACTGATCTCAATGGTTCGCTGCGATCGTTCAGGCCTGCTCCTTCTAGTCTGTGCGGCGACAGCTTTATTCGCGGCGGCCAACGGCAGCCTTTCAGGGACTTTGAAAGATCCAAGCGGCGCCGTGATCGCTGGCGCCAGGGTCTCGTTGGTCAACACTGCCTTGCAGTCTGAATACGCGGCAGTCACGAATGGCCAAGGGTTCTATTCGTTCCCTGCGCTTCCAGTTGGTCACTACAACGTCACGATCGAAGGACCCGGATTCAAGACCCAGAAGAGATCGGACCTGGTCATTGACACGGACGCGGCGCTAAAACTGGATGCAACTCTGGCAATCGGTGACCGCACCGAACAAGTAACCGTCGAAGCAAATGGCGCGGCTGTC
>JASHSL010000138.1 GCA_030040855.1 Terriglobales bacterium | reverse complement strand
AATGTGATCGAGGGCGCCAGTCTGGTCGGCTATAAAGCCATCGCCGTGCCGGGCTCGGTCGCCGGTCTGGTGTATGCACAAAAGCATTTTGGCAAGTTGCGGCTCGCCCAGGTGATGGCACCCGCGATCAAGCTGGCCCAGGACGGTTATGCCCTAAGCTGGGAGGAGGCGCGCGACCTCGAGAACGATAAGCATTTGGGGGAGGTTCCGGAATCGCGCCGCATTTTCCAGCGCGAGGGAAATTACTACAAGCCGGGCGAAATCTTTCAGCAAGCCGACCTGGCGCGGACGTTGGAGCGTATCGCGAGCGATCCTGACGATTTTTATCATGGCGCCATGGCGCGCGAGCTGGCCGCATCGATCCAGAAAGGCGGCGGCCTCATCACCGCCGGTGATTTGGCCAGCTACGAGGTCAAGGAGCGCGCGCCGGTTCAGGGCACCTATCGGGGCTATGACATTCTCAGTGCGCCGCCGCCATCCTCGGGGGGAACCGCCCTGATCGAAGTCCTCAACATCCTCGAGGGCTACGATCTGGCCAAGACGGGAAATCGGTCGGCGCAATCCGTTCATCTGATTGCGGAAGCTTTCCGGCGCGCCTTCTATGACCGTGCGGAATTCATGGGCGACCCGGACTTTGCCCGGATTCCGGTGGCCCAGCTGATCGATAAGAGGTACGGGGCGGCCTGGCGGGAGTCGATTGACCCTGCGCACGCCAGTGAGAGTAAGTCGTTGAAGCGTCCCTCGATCTTTGGCGCCCTCGAACAGTACGCCGCCGAACACCCGCAACCTGCCCCCGGCGAGGAGTCGCCCCATACCACGCATTATTCCGTGGTGGATGCGGAGGGAGACGCGGTGGCAGTGACCACCACCTTGAATGACTGGTTTGGATCGCGGGTGACCGCGACTGGATTGGGGTTTCTGCTCAACGACGAGATGGACGATTTCACCGCCAAGCCGGGTGTGGGCAATGCAGACGACTTGATACAAGCTTCGGCCAATACCATTGCTGCGGGAAAGCGGCCGCTCTCTTCGATGACTCCGACGATTGTTCTCCATCATGGCGAACCGTTCCTGGTTCTGGGCTCGCCCGGCAGCTCGCGGATCGTCACCACCGTGGCCAATGTGCTGATCGGGGTGGTCGATTACGGTATGAACATCCAAGAAGCGGTGAATGCGCCGCGATTTCACCAGCAGTGGCTCCCCGACGTTTTGAGCCTCGAGAACTGGTTTTCCCCCGACAGCGTGGCCTTACTCGAGCAAATGGGTTACAAAATCAAATTTGGGGAGGGTCACGGAACCGCCTGGCGCCCCTACTGGAGCGACGCCGAATGCATCGCTATCGATCCGCACTCGGGTGAACGCCTGGGCGCGAGCGACGACCGGAACAACGGAAAGGCCATCGGCTACTGAATGTTGAACGCTATCTCCACCTACGTCTACGTCAAACAGCGGCTCCACCCGGGCTTGCTCGACGGCCTGATGCGCGGCGGGGCGCAGGCCTTTGAAATCTTCGCCGCCCGCCAGCATTTGGATTACGTCAACCGCAAGCAGCACGTGCGTGAAATCGCCGACTGGTTTCGCACCAGTGGGGTTGCCCTTCATTCCGTCCACGCCCCGCTCTATGGGGATTATGAATGGGGACGGTCGGGAGCGCCTCCGGTGAACGTGAGCGCCATCGATCGCGCGCACCGGGTCGAAGCCATGGATGAGATCAAGCGCGCCCTGGAAATCGCGGAGCACATTCCTTTCCGCTTCCTCATCCAGCACTTGGGGACGGCCCACGAATCGTTCGATGAGCGCAAAGTCGAAGCAGCGATGACCTCGATTGAGCACTTGCGCGCCTTTGCCAAACCCTTGGGAGTGCGGATTTTGCTCGAGAACATCCCCAATGAACTTTCCACCCCGGAAAGGCTGGTCGAATTTATTCAGGCCACTCGCCTGGCTGATCTGGGAGTGTGTTTCGATCTCGGACATGCCCACCTGATGAGCGGGGTGCCGCAATCGTTTGCGATCCTAAAGGGTTACATACAATCCACCCATGTCCACGACAACGGTAAGGATCGCGATTCGCACCTCTGGCCGGGCGATGGCTCGATCGATTGGAAGCAAGCCATCAAACTGCTGCGGTCGGCTCCGCACACGCCGCCCTTGCTACTGGAAATCGAGGAAGATGAAAAAGTTAACCCGGAAGAGAAAATGGGGGAAACGTTTCGCAAGTTGGATCAGCTCTAGGGAGTTTCCGCCCCGAGACTGAACCCGGCGGCGGAGACCGTTCTTGTCATCGCTTTCACGGTGGGCTGTAATCGGGGCCCTGCCGGCTCGGGTCAAGGGCGGCTTTCCCAGCTGTCGTGCTCGCCCCATCGAAGGGTTGGATTCGAATATGCCAGCGCCCGTCAGCTCCATTGCCGAGGTGGGCCGCCATGAAGGTCAAAGTGTCACCATCCAAGGATGGCTCTACAATCTGCGCGAGAGCGGCAAGTTGCTGTTCCCCATTTTTCGCGACGGAACCGGCATTATCCAGGGAGTGGTGGCCAAGAATGCGGTGACCCCGGAGATGTTTGCCTCGGTCAAAGGCCTGACCCAGGAATCGAGCGTGATCGTCGAAGGCAAGGTCCGAGCCGATCCACGGGCTCCCGGGGGATATGAGCTGGACGTTTCCCAGGTGCAGGTGGTGGCGCGGGTTCCCGAAAGCGACCCCTATCCGATTTCCCTGAAAGAACACGGCGTCGATTTCCTCATGGAGCATCGCCACCTTTGGTTGCGCAGCCCCCGGCAGGCGGCCATCCTGCGGGTGCGCGCGGAAATTGTCAAAGCCGCCCGCGACTTTTTCGATGACCGCGGATTTACGCTGACCGATCCGCCGATCCTCACTCCCGCGGCCTGCGAAGGGACTACAACTCTGTTCCCGGTCGATTATTTTGACGAGCAAGCCTTTCTCACCCAGTCCGGTCAGCTCTATATCGAAGCAACGGCCATGGCCTTGGGTCGGGTGTATTCCTTCGGGCCTACGTTTCGTGCGGAAAAATCCAAGACGCGACGTCATCTGACGGAGTTTTGGATGATCGAACCGGAGGTGGCCTACGCAACCCTTGAAGACATCATGGACCTGGCAGAGGGGCTGATCAGCTTCTTGGTGGAGCGATGTCTCAAGCGCCGGCGGGAAGACCTAAAAGCCATCGGCCGGGATCTCGCCAAACTGGAGAAGGTTCTACCGCCATTTCCCCGTGTCAGCTACGACGAGGCGGTGAGGATCCTGCAGGAAGCACACGCGAAAGGGGCTCTGGAGAATAAGTTTGTGAGGGGTGGCGACCTAGGCTCCCCGGATGAGACCTTTCTCTCCTCGCAGTTCGACCAGCCGGTCCTGGTGCATCGCTATCCCGCCAAAGTGAAGGCCTTCTACATGGAGCCGGACCCCAATCGTCCCGATCTGGCGCTTTGCGTCGATGTGCTGGCTCCCGAGGGCTACGGCGAGATCATTGGTGGTTCTCAGCGTATTGCCTCCTACGAACTGTTGCGGCAACGGATCCGCGAGCATGGTTTGCCCGAGGCGCCGTTTCAGTGGTATCTCGACCTACGCAAGTACGGCAGCGTGCCGCACGCGGGTTTCGGCATGGGAATCGAGCGGGCCGTGGCCTGGATTTGCGGCTTGGAACACGTACGCGAAACGATTCCGTTTCCGAGAATGTTGTATCGGCTTTACCCCTAGAGCGCACCGGACGGCAAGAAGTCAGGGCCGGTTGGCCTGGCTCGCGGGCTGGCAATCTTCTGTACGGTGGATGCTGGCGGCTCGATGACAATTACAACACCAACGCTTTCGAACATTAGCCCCAAGAAGATACGCGTCATTGGGGTGCCGCTCGATCTGGGACAATCTCGGCGTGGGGTGGATATGGGCCCCTCGGCCGTGCGCGTCGCCGGACTGGAAGCCCGATTGGAAGCGCTCGGGCACGTCGTCGAAGATGGCGGCAATATAGCTGTGGCCATTCCCGAGCAAAAGGAGGAAGGCCAGGCCAACGCCAAGTACCTGAAGGAAATCACCGCCACCTGCACCAAGCATGCCGAGCTGGTGTTGAAAACGATCGAGTCCGGTCAAGTGCCGCTGGCCTTGGGCGGCGATCACTCGATGGCGGCCGGCACCGTGGCCGGCGTGGCGGAGTACTACCGACGGCAAAGCGAGAGAGTCGGCCTCATTTGGATCGATGCCCATGCCGACATCAACACGCCGGAGAGTTCTCCGAGCGGCAACGTGCATGGCATGCCACTGGCGGCGATCCTCGGCCTGGGCCCTCCGGAATTGGCCAACATTTTTCATTTCGCGCCTAAAGTGGAAGCCGACAATTGCGTGCTCGTGGGCGTGCGCGACATCGACGCAATCGAGAAGCACAACGTGCGTCGCGCCGGAGTGGAAGTTTTTACCATGCGCGACATCGACGAACGCGGCATGCGCACCGTCATAGAAGAGGCCTTGCGCATGGCCGGGCGCGGCACAGCCGGATACCACGTCTCGCTCGATATGGACTGGGTGGACCCGGAGGACGCGCCGGGAGTTGGGACTCCGGTGCGCGGCGGTGCCACCTATCGCGAGGCTCACCTCGCCATGGAAATCATCGCGGATCACGGCCGCATGCTGAGCTTGGAAATTGTCGAGGTCAATCCGGTCATCGACGAGCACAATCGAACCGCGGACTTGGCGGTGGAGTTGACCCTCTCGGCCTTCGGGAAGAAGATTCTATGAGAATCGCGGCTCCACTTCCCAAGACACTGACTTCCCCGGCGTCGAGCGTGCCCGAACTGCCGCTGCTCCTTCCTATCCTACGGCTCCTGCCCTGGGCTTTTAGGCACCTTTCTCCACCGTGCAACCCCGCCTCCATCCAGCCCTGCCCTCGGGATAAGGGGCCACGTCGTGTATCCCATCGCCGCCAGCCTTGAACCTGCCGCCCGAACACGCGAACGACGAGACGGACTGGCCGGAGAAGACGCCCTAGCCGTAGGTCAACGAGAAATTCTTCGCGCCGCAGGGTTTGATTTTCTTGCCGCCGGCCGCAGCGCAGCGTGCGCAACCTGCTGGGGAATCAATCCTGCGATTGACGCCTCCGATTCCTCCGTCCACACTGAAACGTGATGAAAAAGCTTCGTGTCGGCATTCTGTTTGGCGGGCGCAGCGGAGAGCATGAGGTATCTCTACTTTCAGCCGCTTCCGTTTTTAGCGCCATCGACAAGAACAAGTATGAAGTGGTTCCGATCGGCATCACCAAGGAGGGACACTGGGTCACCGCGTCTGACGCCCACCGGCTCTTGGCAGGGGAAGGCCTTCGCTCTACTACCGCGCACCGCCGGGCCGGGGATCCGGAGGCGACTCCAGCCGCCGCTGTCTTGGCGAACGGCGAAGCCGTCATCGTCCCCCCTGAACCGCAATCCCAGGGAGGTCAGCTCAACCCGTTGCAGACGGCTCGATCACCTGCCCTCGCCCGCCGGGCGGCTGACCGCGCGATTAACGTCGACATCATCTTTCCCGTTCTCCATGGCACCTTCGGCGAGGATGGAACGATTCAGGGATTATTGGAGCTGGCGGATATGCCCTATGTCGGCGCCGGCGTCCTGGGGTCGGCTGCGGGCATGGACAAGGACATCATGAAAGCTCTGTTCCGCGCTGCCGGATTGCCCCTGGTTAAACACGTCACCATTTTGCGAAGCGACTGGATAGCCCAACCGAAGCAAGTGCGAAAACGGATCGAACGGCACTTGCAATATCCCTTGTTCGTGAAGCCGGCGAACTTGGGTTCCTCCGTCGGCATTTCGAAAGTGCATGCAGGAAACGAACTCGGCTCAGGCATTGAAGAAGCCGCCAAGTTCGACCGCAAAATCGTGATCGAACAGGCGGTGGGTGGAAGGAAACAAAAGGCGCGCGAACTGGAATGCTCGGTGCTCGGCAACGACCGACCCGAGGCTTCCCTGCCGGGCGAGATCGTGCCCAGCAAAGAATTCTACGATTATGAGGCTAAGTATCTCGCTGAAGGCTCGGAGCTGATTATTCCCGCACGACTCACCAAACGGGAGAGCAAAACCGTGCAGGAGCTGGCCATTCGTGCCTTCCAAGCCGTCGATTGCTCCGGTCTGGCGCGCGTCGACTTTCTCATGGAGCCTAAGACACACAGAATCTACGTCAATGAAATCAACACCATGCCGGGCTTCACTGCGATCAGCATGTATCCCAAGCTCTGGGCCGCCTCCGGATTGTCGTATTCGCAGCTGATCGGGCGATTGATCGAGCTCGGGCTGGAACGGCACGCCGAAAAGAAGAAGAACCAATACAGCCGTTAACCGGCCCGCGAGGACGCAACCCGGACGCGCGCTGCCCTCACCGTTTCTGATCCCGGCGCGAAACCCCGCCAGCGAATCCCCGCCCCTCCGCGAAGCTCGCTGTTCTCGCCAAGGTCGATATATAATCGCAGCCGATGAGAGCCGCCGGCAGCGCACGCGTGGGGCACTTGTTGCTGCTTTCCTGTTCTCTGGCAGCTCTGTTTGCGCAAACGCCGAGCCAGCAGCAACCACCGGAGTTCATTCGGCAGGGCCGGCAGTTGATCCGCCAAGGAAAACCACAACAGGCCCTGGAGCTCTATCAGGAGATTCTCCGCACCACGCCAGATTCGGTTCCTGCCAACATCGAGGCCGGGAGCGTACTCGACCTGATGTTGAAAGGGGAAGAGGCGCGAAAGTATTTTGGCAAAGCAATCGAAGCGGCCGACACGCCGGAGCGCAAAGCCGCAGCGCAAAGAGCGATGGCGATGTCGTACGCTTTCGAGGGGAATTGCGCTCAGGCGGCCGCCTATGAGCAGCAAGTCTTCGACTACTATGGCACGGCGAACGACTTCTTGGCGCAGGGAGAGATTGCCGACGAGGCGGGTCGCGTTTGCCTCGATTCTGGAGACTTCGATGCCGCGCAAAAATGGTATCAGCTGGGGCACGAGACAGGCGTGAAAGAACCGGACATCAAGCCCGCCCGTCAGGATCTGTGGAACTTCCGATGGGAGCATGCCCAGGCCCGTATCGCTGCCCGGCGAAGCGACCAAC
>JASHSL010000137.1 GCA_030040855.1 Terriglobales bacterium | reverse complement strand
GGTCAGAACTCGAATCGCAATCCAAACTGGAAATACCGGGGCAGGTATCCCGCTGCATCCGACGTGATCGATCCGAAGCCCTGTTCTAAAAATTCGTTGTTCGGCATTGCGAAGCGCGGGTGATTGAAAAGGTTAAATATCTCAGCTCGGAGCTCCAGCCGTGTGCCCTCTTTGGGCACAAATGATTTGGAAAGATTGGTATCGATGTTGTGGATGCCGTCGACGCGCAAGCCCGGAAAGTAGCGTGGTGCGTTGCCGGGGATCTGGTCGCCCGGGTCGGCAAAGCAATTGCTATTGAAGAAGGAGAGCGGCGTCTGAGATTGCCAGGTCAAGGCTACCTCTTTCATGCTATAGCCGGACTTGAGCTGGGAGCAGACGACATTGGGACGCTGGCTGCCATTCGCGAGTCGCTCGAAGGAATCCGCGATCGCGATGGGCTGCCCGGACTGTTGTGTGACCATGGCGTTGATTGACCAGCCTCCGATGAAAGCGTCGAGCACGCGGTTCATGTCTCCGCCAATGATTTCGTTGCGGCCGATGGGCAGGTCGACGACGACCGCCGCCGCCAGGCGCTGCGGCGTATCGTTAGCGCTGATGGCATGCTCCAAATACAGGCGGTCGAGTTGCTGCGGGAGGCCGTTCCCGAGCGAGCCCACCCAATTGTTCCTGCCGGCCGAGGAGTCGTCGGTCGCCTTCGACACCGTATAGCTACCCTCGAAACTGACGTGGTGGGTCGTGCGCTTCTGGAAGCGGATCTGCATCGCGTTATACCAGGAGCTGGCTTCCTCTATCATCAGACCTTCGAAGTCTCCGGCGAATTGGGGGTAGGAATTGAGAAGATATCCCAATGGGAGTTGCGGGGAGCTGTACAACGAATCTGGCTCGTGGAAGCAGGGAGCAGGAGGTTGGGGAGTACAAGGGACGCTGAATATGGGGTAAAACGGATTGTTCACCGTGGTCGAAAGAAAGTTGCTCACGCAACTGCTGCTATCGCAAGCGGCAGTCCCGTTTTCCTGATGCAGCGCCGCGGAAATCTTGGCCAGCAACGCCGACGAGATAAAATCCCGGTTATTTGTGCCCGACCAGGGCAGATGCGTACTCCGGTTGGCAACGTAGTCGATGCCAATGACGATTTGGCTGGGCAACTCCCGCTGCAGGCCAAGATTCCACTGATAAATGTCGGCGTCTCGGGCCGCAGTCGTGCCCAAGTCATTCGCGTTTGTGTATCCCCACACGGCGAAGGCACCGTATTCTTTGCCCTGCGGACCGGTGAAGCCGGCGGGAAAGGGATTTTCCAGGGTCGCGTATTGGCTTTGAAAATTATTTTGGGTAAAGAACATGGTTGCGGTCTTGCTGAAAGCGGTTCCGGGATATTGGAAGTTGGTGGCCGGGCTCATCCCGAAATACACGCCGGCTCCGCCGCGCACGACCGTCTTTGCATCGAGCCCGTAGGCAAAGCCGAATCTCGGTCCGATGTCCGTGCGGTACACCGGAACGTTTCTCATCGAGGCAGTGGGGAAGAGGGTCGTGCCGAGCAACATCTCCGAGGACGGAAAACTGATCCCCACCGACGCCAGAGCCGCTTGGGCGCTGCTTAGATTTAGATTGTAGCCGCTTTGACCGGTGAAATCGCTGAATTGGATATGATTGTCGCGCTCGTTGTACGGTGTGCTCCACTCATAGCGCAAGCCGAGGTTCAAAGTGAGTCTACGATTGACTTTCCAATCGTCCTGGATATAGAAGCCCGTCTCTTTGGACTTGTTGGCTACCGAGGGAAGGACGATCAATCCCGTCGTTGCCGGGGTGGGGTTGACATTGTCGGCGTATCCAAAAAGCAAGCTGGCAAACGGATTGCCGGTGATATTGTTGTTGGGATCGGTCTCGCTGTTCGGAGTGGGCGACGTCACGTAGTCGGTAAAGTTGAAGGTGCCGGTGGGGCCCGTCGGCTGGAAGAAGTTGTTGTAGAAGAGTCTCTGCTCCCCGCCGAACTTGATCAGGTGCGAACCCCTGGAGACCACCAACTGAGACGAATAACTGTACAGGGTGTGCGCAAACGTGGTGTTGATGCAGCACTGATCGAAGAGATCCGCGGTCGTCGACGCGTAACTGGCAAGCGCCGCCCCCGACATGTAGAACTGGGGCATTCTGTCGATGCCATTGGCTGCCGCGAACACAGGGGGTAATTGGGGAAGCCCGGCTGCTGCTTGTGCGGCATTGAAACTGGCAATCGTCGGAATGTTGGAGGTCTCGACTGAGTACACACGGTCGACCGAGAAGTGGTTGGTCCAGATCAGTCGCGGATTCATCGCCCAGCTATATTCAAGCGAACCATTTTGTGCGGTGGTGGGAGTCCCTGCGATTCCGTCTCCAGTTCCGTTATTGTCGAAGGCGTCTCCCAGAATCTCGGGAGTGTAATAATTCGAGAAGGACCGGCTGTAGCGGCCGCTGATGCGATGCCTGTCGTTGATCTGGTGATCCACTTTGACGTCGAATTGGTAGTCGGGCGCCTCCGCCACGCCGCTGAACAGGAAGTTATTAAATTCTCCAGACAAATTAGGTTTCGGATAGAGATTGAGAATCGCCCGCCCGATGGGGTCGACCTCGCTCGCCGGGATAATATTGCCGTGGACCGGCGGCCGGCATTGTCCTGGAGCAGGTCCTGACGACGGGCCGGGAAAGACGATTGAGCTGCAAGCGACCAAAGGCTGCTTCGGGTCGTAAATATTGGTCGCGGTCGCCGAGAAATCAGGGTTCAACTCTCGCTCCGCCATGGTGGGCACAGTGGCGACGTTGTTAAACCCTAGGGAGGCGGCGACTTTTTCAAAGTCGACGAAAAAGAACGTCCGGTTCTTCCGGATCGGTCCGCCGAGAGAAAACCCACCCTGGTCGCGCCGGCCATTGGGTTTGGGATTTGGTTCAGGGTTAAAGAAATCGCGCGCATCCATCTGGGGGCGCTGCAGAAAATACCAGGCACTGCCGTGGAATTGGTTGGTCCCGCTTTTGAGCACCATGTTCACAACGGTGCCGCCGTTGTTGCCGAACTCCGCCGAGAAGCTGTTGTTCTGAACCTTGAATTCCTGCACGCCCTCGATCAGGGGCTCATAGTAAACGTTGGAGTTTCCGCCTTCGCCCTGTTCGGGCGCGCTGATCAAGGAACCATCGATACGAATCTCGGCGGTCGCGTTGCGTTGTCCATTGGAGACGAAGTTGGTTCCGGTTGGATAGTTGTCCTGGATCCCCGATCCGGCAGTCTCGGTCACACCTCCGGCCAGGAAGGTCAGGCCGAAGAAGTCGCGGTTCAGCAGAGGGAGTTCCTTCACATACTGGCTGGTGATGTCGGTACCGAGCGTCGCGCTTTCCGTATCCAGCAAGGGTGCGGTGGTCGTAACTTGGACCGTGGTTGATACGCCTGCCAACCCTAGAGTGAAATTCAGCGATGATTGTTGGTCCACGGCTAGAACCACATTGGTTCGCTCCGCCGGACGAAAGCCGGGGGCGTCGACTTTCACCGTATACGTGGATGGGCGCAGGCCGGTGAAATAGTACTCCCCTCTGTCGTCTGTGTTCACGGAGCTGGCGATGTTCGTGCCCACGTCGGTGATGGTCACTCTCGCGTGCGCGACAACCGCTCCGCTCGCATCCGTGACGACACCACGCAATTGTGCCCGGTAGCTGCCTTGGGCGGCGGCCAAGGTCGCTAAACCGAAGAGCAGCGAAGCCGTTGCCAGCCAAGAAGAAATCTGCCCCGTTACCCGCATGCGATCCTCCCCGTACATCTGCCAGCGCTATTGCACGTTGCCCACGATTCCTCTTGTTTCCGAATTGTTACGATTTATTACGAATGCAATCTTTTGCCATTTTCCAAAACTTTGTCAAGCGAAATCTCTTGCTCAGGGCCGATACCAGAAAACCCCGCCCTTGGCGAGGGGGGGCAGAGTGAACGTAACTCTGCCCTCTGGCGGGGTACCTTGCAATTTCTGCACATCTCCAAGGAAAGGCAAAAAATAGCCTGCCCCGCCCCGATTCGTCGGCAGACTGATGGTGATATTCCTCTGCACAGTCTGCACTGGGTTCCTGCCGCCCACCAGGCCGGCGAAGTTCGCCAGGAACACGTGGTCGACACCGTTGACCTGTGCTACGGAGGTGGCAACCGCAGGCGACGCCGAGATCGCAATGCCTTGGTTGGGGCTCAGGCTGTCCAGGAAGGACTGCTCGATCCGCGGAGTCGCGTGTTCGAAATCGGTCTCGAGCGAGGTGCTGTAGGCCTTTCCCGGACAGCTCGGGAAGCGAACGATGTTGGCCTGAGGGCCGAATGGAAGGGGGCTGTCGCCGGTTATGATCAGCCTAGTGTCCTGCTTCGCGTATTGTTCGAGCCAGCTTTGTTCGTGTTCACTCACCAGGCGCACGTCAGGGAGAACGAGAGTTCTACCGTGGAATTCCTCGAGGGTCCGGGGGGTGACGATCTGGAATTCCCGGTGGGCCTGCATCAACAGAATGAGAATCCCGCGGTAGGACTGAATGAACTCCTTGGCATAGAAGTTGCGGGTTTGGGGGGAAAAGTACACTCCGACCGGATCAATCGGCAGGCGCGGCAAGTAGAAGGTTTTTTCGTTTTTCTGGATCCACTGAAAGATTTTCTTGCGGGTCGGAGGATCGTTGGACCCAGCCATGGAATGGCCCGGCGCATCCCAGAAATTCGCTCCCGCCATCACTTCCGACATGGCCAAATTCATCATGGACTCCCGCGGGTCCACGTTTTTGTCTCCATCCCAGGAGTAGTTCAGAATCCACGTTGCCTTGCCCTGGGCAAAGGCGCGAAAGGAATGCATGCCGACCTGATAGGCGAACCAGTCGAGGGGCCGGCGCGAAGACGCCATATGATTGCCGCTGCCGAATTCATATTCGTGGGCGATGACATCGACCACGGGATACAAACTATAGACATCCGCGCCCACACGCACCGACTCTTCTTCAATGCCAGGATAAATCTCAGGGATGGTCTTGATTTTAGGATTGACGGATTTGGCGTTTTCATCGATCTCGTGCAAAAAGTCGGTGAAGGTCTGAATCCTAAACTCCACCCACTTTCGGAAGTTGGCGTCGGAGAAGTCCCCAAGTCGGAAATCATGTTTGGCATCGAGTCCGGTCTGTTGCTTGAACGCCGCCACCGTGTAGTGATCGAAGCTCGCCCAGGTGTCTTCCCAGCCTTCGAAGTGTGTCATCCAGTAGGGGATGTCGACATAGATTCCATCGATCCCAGTGGCGGCGATCTGCCGCACCCGTTCCATATAGATCTTGCGCCATTCGGGCGCATAAGGGCTTACCCAAACGTCTTCATCGCCCCTCTTGATCCAGAATGCCGCGCCCCCGCCGAAAATCGCCGGCTCTCCCGTGATCTTCCGCTGCAGCCAGTCGGGATGATCCTTGGCCAGGCTATGTGGGGTCTGCGCGGCATTCGCCGTGATGCACTCCGTGCCCGCGATGTAAACGAAGGCATAGTTGCCCACACGATGGGCCGCCTGGGCAACCTGCCGGATCGCCTCAAGTTTTTCTTGCGGATGGAGAAAACTCTCGTAACGACCAGGAATATCGTTGTCCACTTCGATACCGAAGACGCCGGCTTCCTGAGCCTCAGCCACGATTTGCTTCGCACGGTTGGGCACAAGCCCGTATGCACCAATGCGAGCATAGTTGGTCCAGTCTTGTTCGACAGAAGTTTGGGCAGCAGTCCCGCCCAGGAAAGAAAGAAGACCGAGAAGGAAGGGAACAGCTGCGATTCCAGGCCGGTGCATACAAGCTCCAATCATGTTGCGCGTATAGATTAAGAACCTCCCCACTCTGGCCGGAAAGGCGGCAGGGTTATGTCAACTCCCGACTCGTCGACGATACCCCCGGGGCGAATTCTGCTGATCCCTTGTCCGCGCCGACCCCTCTAGAAGGCTGCATCCCGGCACGAATCGCCAGCACTCCCTTGCTGGCAAGCCCATTCAGTGGCCGGGCGGCCGCCGCACGGCGATCAGTGATACCTGCTCCAGCCCCGGATAGTGATCGTCTTTGTCGGCCTTGCGTTCCGTGGGCGCTCTTTGCTGAACGGTGGTTCGTGCCGGCAGTACATCGCCGAAGTACTGAGCATACACTTCGTCAAAAACCTGCAGGTCGGACAGATCATCCAAGTAGACGTTGGTAGAGACGACCTGGCCGAAATTCATGTCGGCTTCTTCGAGGTTGTCGAGCAGATTCCGCATGGACTGCCGCAGTTGATGTTGGGTGGTCGAGGCATAAATGCCGCCGTGCGGCCCTGGAATAAAGCCGTCTTTGGCGGAACAATATAAAGTGTCACCGGCGAAAACACAGGGGCTTGCCGTGGGGCTGGGCGGCATGTTCTTGGGGCGCACCGCCTTCCTTTGCTCAAGATCTCGCACCGCCACGCCCGTGTACTCGATGTGGGCCCCCCCGGGCAAGCTCGACACCTCGATGGTGGCTCGGGCCGGAGTATTGCCGAACTCAAAGCGGCGTGCGTAGCGCTCGTTCATGACGCGCCCGGGAATTTCTGAAGTCAGATACGGATTCACGAAAACCATATGGCTAAGCTCGAGGCCGGCGGCCTTCACCACGGCCTGCAGACGATCGAGGGCGAGATCGACTTGTGCGGCCGCATCCTCCGGAACCTTTCCCCGCACCGGATCGCTGCCCGGCATGCCGGATATGAACAGGCGGTCGTGGGTAAGAACGCCGGGTGAAGCCGATTGGCCGGGAGGGTAGTTGGGTGGAGAGACGATCTGCCGATCGGCCAAACTGCGCACCGCAACGGCACTAATCTGAAGGGGTGGCTCAGAAGTCCGAGCCACGCCCAGCACGACGCGAGCCGGCGGGTCCTTAGGGAAATACGCGGCGAACACCGCGTTCAATTCGTCATACTTGGTGATGTCCTCGAGATAGACCTCGGTGTAAACCACATGGTCCATGGTTAAACCGGCTGCTTCGACGATCAGCTTGATGTTGTCGAGTGCTTGACGTGCCTGCGCGCCAAAGGTTGTGGGCGAACTGCCGTCCGGCTGAAGCGGGCCCTGCCCGGAGATGTAGACGTAGTCTCCGGCGTCGACAGCCGGCGAGCTGAAGCGATCGAGGTGCAAGGAAGCCCCCGCGGGGATGACCGCTCGCACTTGCCCCTGGGCCGCAAGAGTCGACGAAAGCAGAAATGCGATGGATAACAGTCGCATGGCAACCTTCCTCTGTTTTTTACAACCCGAAGCCGCGCCGCTCGGCTATGCAGCGGACTTTTTCTGGGCGGCACGCAAAACCGCGCGCAATCTCTGCCCCACAATCCATTCCTCTCCCGGCTTGAGGGTCATCGAGACCAACTCGATGCGGTCTGGCTCCTTGCGTTCTTTCCGATTTGGGTTACCCTCGCGAACCGCCTTCACCAGACTGGGATTGTCTGCTCCGAGCACTTCGATGACCGGGTTGCCCGCGCGCAGCTGCTCGACGCAATCGGAAACGCTAAAACCCCAAGCCTGCGTATCCCACGACACCCGGAGCGTTGGATAGCGGTTCCCATCCTGGGGAACGTAAATGTCGGTCTTTACTTCCGAAACCGTCTCCACCAGCTTGCGGATACGATTCACGCGGGCATTCCATTCCGCATAAAGTTTTTTCTCGTCCAGCTTCAGCCAGGTCTCGAGCGCCGTGAGGCAACCAATGATTTCTTCCTTGCCGACTTTCATGGGGCGGCACACAGCTCCCTCCCGCGGATTGCAATTCATCAGCGCCGACTCGATGAGGTCTTTTCGTCCCAGGAGCAAGCCGCTGCACTGGGGACCACACAGTCCCTTACCGCCCGAAAAACAGTACAGGTCAATGCCCATTTGGGCGTAGAGCCTGGCGTTGTCGGCGGGGGGGATGCCTGCGGCGTCATCCAGCAACAGGGGAATTTTGGCCTCTTTCGCGACTGCCAATTCTCGCTCTAGCTTTTCACCGAGGTCGGTGGTGTAGATCATCGCGGTGTTTTCGTTGATGGCGCTGGCCAGTTCTTCCGGAGAATACACCAGCACCAGTTTGGCCCCGACCAGACGGATGGCACTGTCGAACGCGCTCCGACCTCCCACCATGATGACTTCATGCTTCAGGCCACTGGTATCAGGGAGCTGCCAGATGGATTTGTCATCGCTGCCGGCGATACAGGCGGCGGTGGCCGCCGACATCGCGCCCGCTGCTCCGGAAGTGACGATGCCGGACTCGGCACCGGTCAACTCTGCCAAGCGCCGACCTGCCGCACGCTGCAGTTCGAACAGATTGACGAAATGATGGGCTGCTTCCACCTGCGCTTGACGGACTTCTGGAAACTCGAGCGATCCACTTAGATACGTCCAGGTGCCGCGGCAATTGATGACGGTTTTGACCCCAAGCCGAGTGTAAACATTCTGCTGCGGAGGCTTGCCTATGGCAGTGGCAGCTTGCGCATACAGCTCGCGGGCTGCAACCTGGCTCAGCAAGGGGGCCGCCGCCAACAGTTTCATGAAGGATCGTCGGCTGGAATTTGGGACACGCATGAAGACGCCTCCTCACTTGCAGTTTTCAACCCAAACCTAGAGACTTCCTCGCAAACCTGTTCGCGAGCTTCGAAGCCGGAGCTGCAGCCTTGCTAGTCTTCATCCCGGGGCAGTGGAATCCGCGATCGCACCGCCAGGATAAAGGCCTTGGCCTCCGGTTTGTTCTGGTTATAGAAGCCCACCGTGCAGTTCGGCCGGAAGTAATATGCGTCGCCTGCTTTGGCTGCATACCGGCCTTCCACGCCGTCCATTCCGCTCCCCGCGACCATTTCGCCCTGCCCCTCAAGCACGAGATAGATCTCTTCCGCAGTTTCATGATGATGTGGGAAGTTCGTGCCACCAGGGGCAAAGTTCATCCAGAAAAAGCTGGTTACGACGGATGCCTCATCGATGGCATCGCGCTTGCCCGTGCGTGGACCGAGCAAGAGCTTATAGGTAACTGACGTGGGATGCCCTTCGACGGTTTCCTCTTTAACCTCATCGAGATTCACAATCTTGGGACGGGGCGACGGCGCGCCGAGGGAGATCGTGGGCGGGATCTTGAACCCCATGACCAAGACCCGCAAGGTTGTTTCTGCACTGTTGGCGATCGAGTGTGTCATGCCCGGAGGCAGGTAGGTGAAATCATTCGAGCGCATGGCATACGTCTGCGGACCATAGCGAAGATCGCCCTTGCCGGCCAGAACGAAGTAAATCTCCTCTTCACGATCGTAGAGCGTGCTTTGACAATCGCCGTGCGCATCGACCGTGACTTCCGCGAAACGGACGACGCTTCGCAAGCTTCGATTCTCCCTGTCCCCGTCACCGAAAATCGGCTTGTAGTGGCAAGTCGGAGAGGTCAGAGGCGCTCGCGTCTCGCTCAGATCCGGAACGTAACGGTGCAGCCACGTCGCGTCCACTTTCCAATCCTGAGCGAGATGATAAGAGGAGAGCAGCAGTACTGGCAGCAGGATCTTCAACTTCGTTCCCGGGCCGATGTTCATCAGAGACTGGCTCACTCCGTATACCACAGAATTCGCTTGACGCAAATCGAAATCTTTCGTTTTATTGGGTTTCATTTCGTTCAGGGCCGGGCCGATCATTTGAAGCGATCAACAGGACCGCGGTATGCTGCCTTCGATCGGCAGCTCGCGAGAAAGGCGTAGGCATGGCAATGCATTCTGCGGTGGCGCCTGGCGTGCGACGACTGGCCCTGGTTTGTTTTCTTGCCTCAAGCGGCTTGCGGCTGTTGGCTGCGCCGGGGCCGAATCAAGCAAATTCGTCCGTCGCGGCCGAGTGCCGCGTCGAAGCCCGGGATTACAGTGGCTGGCACGCTGAGCAACTTTCCAATCGGTGGGTGCAGCTGGTCGTGGTGCCGCAGAACGGCGGCCGGGTCATGCAGGTGAGCTTCGCGGGACATCCCTACCTCTTCGTCAATCCCAAGTTTGCCGGCCAGTACTTGCCGCCCACCCCGGGTCGATGGTTCAACTACGGAGGCGACAAGCTGTGGCTCCTGCCCGAAGGAAACAACGACGAGCAACATTGGGTGGGCGATTCCGACTTATTGGACGATGGGACTTTTTCCTTTCGAAAGCTTTCGGAAGGAAAACAGTGCGAGATCGAACTGACGGGGCCGCGGGATCCCCAGACCGGAATCCAGTTTCGGCGAACGATTCACTTGGACGCCGACTCCCCGCAGATCCGCTTTCATGCGTCCATGAGGAACGTGACAGGCCACCCGGTCGTATGGTCGATGCAGTCCGTTTCACAATACGATACCGCCGATCGATCCTCTGCCTCCGGCTTCAACCACGATTTCTGGACCTTCACCCCGACCAACCCGGCGAGCGCCTATCTCAACCGCTATCACGTGCGCTTCGGTCCGGCGGAGAATTCTGCCGTGTCGGTGAGGGACGATGGTCTGTTTGCCGTGCATTACGTGCACCTGGCTGCCGAACTGTGGCTGGATTCGACCGAAGGCTGGCTGGCAGTTGTCGATGGCCGCAGCCGGTACGCCATGGTTGAACGCTTCGAGTTCGAGGGTAACAAACCTTATCCGGGCAAGGCTTCGGTCATTTTCTGGACCAACGGCCCAGAACTGCGCTTGAGCGGCGATGGAATCCCTTCTCTGAACGCCGACCCGGACGCAATCCCTTACTATCTCGAAGCTGAGATCAACAGTCCGATGTGCCGGTTGCTCCCCGGGGAGGCTTGTGACCTCGATACCGAATGGCTTCCTACGCGAGCCGGCAACGAATTCCACGGTGTCGAAGACGGCGGGGTTGTGATTCGCCCGCTGCGAAGCGTTCCTTTAGACAACGGCAAAATCAAGCTTACTGGCTCCTTTGGTGTGTTCTCCGCTGGGCGCCTCATGGTGCACTTTTATGACGAGCACGGTTCCAGTCTCGGAACGATGCGCATCCTCGACGTCAGCCCAGCCGAACCGGTGTTGCTCGAAACCGAAGTTGTCCCCTCCGGGAAAGCCGCGCGGGTCTCACTTCACGTGGAAGACGAGAACGGCGTAGATCGAGGTTCGCTTCAGGAGGTAAGAGTAGGCATCGGCGACAACCGCTGACATGAAATCGCGCGCTGAAGCACGAATCCTGCTCTTTTTGTTCGCCATCTTTCTGGGAGTAGCGATGGCGCGGCAGCAGGGTCAAACTCCGGTCAGTGCCGTGATCGAGTTGAGCCAGGAAGATTTGCTGGCGCGCCCCGTGGGGGCGAACTGGCCTTCCTATAATGGCGATTACACCGGACGGCGCTACAGCACTCTCAAAGAAATCAACGTCGTTAACGTCGCTCAACTCCGTGCTGCGTGGGTCTTTCACCCCGGCAATTCGCAGAATCTCGAGGCTACGCCCGTGGTTATCAACGGCGTCATGTACCTGACGTCGGCCAATGACGTCTTTGCCCTGGATGCGCGAACCGGACGCACGCTTTGGCATCACAGACGACCGGTGAGCTCAGGGCTGCTCGACGACGCCGCGGCGCATAAGAACCGCGGTGTGGCCGTGTGGCAACATTCGGTTTACGTCGAAACCGACGATGCCCACTTGCTCTCGCTCGACGCTCGCTCCGGCGGCTTGCGATGGGACGTTCAATACGCCGACAAGGCCAAACACTACGGTGCGACCAGCGCTCCCCTGGTGGTCAAGGGGACGGTAATTGTGGGCACCTCCGGTGGTGACTCCGGAGTACGCGGTTTCCTCGCCGCCTACGATGCGGCGACCGGAATCGAAAAGTGGCGATTCTGGACCATTCCCCGGCCCGGAGAATTCGGATCTTCCAGTTGGCCCGGGAATTCGTATCTCCATGGAGGCGGCACAACCTGGATGCCTGGTTCGTATGATCCGGAACTCAACCTTCTGTATTGGACAACCAGCAACCCTGCCCCCGATTTTGTGGGAGATTCGCGCCCGGGTGACGACCTTTATACGGATTGCGTCTTGGCGCTCAATCCAGATACCGGTCAGTTGCGATGGTACTTCCAGTTTACTCCCCATGACCTCTATGATTACGACGCCAATGAGACCCCGGTGCTGGCGGACATCGAAGAGAATGGCACGATGCGGCGCCTGCTCGTGCAAGCCAACCGGAACGGGTTCTTTTACGTTCTCGATCGGACGAATGGCAAGTTCCTGCGTGCCACTCCCTTCGTGGAGAAGTTGAATTGGGCTCAAGCTGTGGATGCGTCCGGTCGCCCCGTCGTCTCAGGGCGAATCCCTACGGCGGAAGGCACGCTTATCTGTCCCGGCATCGATGGCGCGACGAATTGGTTCTCGCCTTCTTACAATCCCAATAGCGGGCTCTTCTATGTGATGGCCCTCGAGAGCTGTAATCTATTTTTCGCAAACCCGCAACCGTTTGCACGAGGAAAAACCTACTATGGTACGGGCACGAAACTTCCACCCGATGAGCATGCCCGGAAGATTCTGTTAGCCCTTTCCGTGTTGGACGGGAAGCCGGCCTGGCGTTACCCTCAGGTTGGCCAGGGCAGATCTTGGGGTGGGACCCTCACCACCGCCGGCGGACTGGTCTTCTTCGGGGACGACGCCGGATCTTTTGAGGCGGTGGACGCAGGGAATGGCCGTTCCCTCTGGCATTTCAACGCTGGTCAGGGAGTGCGCGCTTCTCCCATGAGCTACGCAGTCGAGGGAGAGCAGTACGTGGCAGTGTCGGCGGGAAGTGACGTTTTCAGCTTTGCCCTTCCACGTTGATACTCATTCCCAGTGGAAGCGTTCCTGGAGGCGGGTTCCTTCCCTGGGCCGACGGAGCGTTGGGAGCAGCATTTAGGGCTGATCACACCCGGGGAAGCACCTCTTCCGAGAGCCGCTCCATCTGTTGCTCTTCGTCGAACACAGGATTGAGCAGGAGATGTTGCACGCCGGCGTCCTTAAGACGTCTGAGTTCATCGGCAATGTGTTGGGCTGAGCCCCAGACAGCCACCTTATCCGCCATTTCGGGCTGCTGATAAAACGCTCCAAACCATTCGCGCAATTTCGGCAAACGATCGCCCAATGCTAGATAGAGGCGCTTGGCCTTTGGGAAGTCGGGCGGCAACTGTTTGATATCTTCGAGAAATGCCGGTATCGGAGTCGAACCGGCGCCAATATACCCGTTCCCCAACTCGACGGCACGACGTAATGCGGCTTCTGCATGTCCGCCAAACCAGATCGGAGGATGCGGTTTTTGCACCGGCTTCGGCTCCATCGGAATGTTGTCGAGCTGGGAGAATCGACCTTGAAGCGTGACCCTGTCCTCGGTCCACAGCCGGTTCATGATCTCGAGGTTTTCGCGGAAGCGGGCGACCCGACCCTCGGGCGCCAGTCCGTATGCCGGATAGTGGCGGGTGGTTGCGCCCAATCCTACCCCAACAATAAGCCTGCCGTTGGAGAGCACATCGAGGGATGACAAAGACTTTGCCAGGCTGATGGGGTTGCGCTGCGTGATCAGCAAAACGGCGATTCCAAGACGTAAGCGTTGAGTAATTCCGGCCGCGTACGCCAGCGTGGTCACCGATTCCAACACCGGAGCCGTACCAATCACCTGCTCGATCGACCATGCCGCAACGAAGGGCAATTCTTCGGCTCGTCGCAAGAAGCGTCCGATAGCTGCCGGTTCGGGGTATGTCTGGGGAATTGCGATGGCAAATTCCATCTTACGTGTCCCACCCTTATACGCCATGTCGCTCGACGCTCGCCGGATTCCGGGCGGCGTCGTTGAGGCAGACGTGTTTGGCGTTCCACGAGAGTTCTGCCTCGGGAGTGCTGCAAGGTTCCCGTCTAGTTCTTGGGTCAGATCACGGTTCTTGGAGCATCTGGGTCCGCTGCGCCAACGTCGGGGTGCCGCCTGACGAGCAGCACCCTGAAATTGCCGAGCGACGGGACTCTTTTTTAGGCCACGGCTTGGTTCTGGCGCGCCGAGGCAGGTTGTTCAGCCACCTCTTGGCCAAGGAAATCGCCTAAGGCAGCGTTCACTTCCTCTGCATGCGTCCAGGCAACGTTGTGTGGTCCGTCCTTGATGACAACCAGACGGGCTTCTTTGATGAGCTTGGCCGTCCGCTGTCCGGATGCAGCAATGGGCACAATTCGGTCGGCTTCCCCGTGAATGACCAGCGTGGGAATGTCGATCCGGGCCACATCCGTACGGAAATCTTCAAACCATGTAGGTACGCATGCCAGACTCGCGGTAGGCGAAGCGCTAGCGGCGACGTTCCAGCTCGCCCGGACTGCCTCTTCGCTGACGCGCTTTCCCAATAACACGTCGGTGTTGTAGAAGTTTTTGAAGAACTCGGTAAAGAACGCGTAGCGGTCCGTAGCCACTGCCTTCTTGATCCCCTCGAAGATGCTATCGTCCACACCTTCCGGATTGTCCGCCGTCTTGAGCAGAAATGGCGGCACGCCACCTATAATCACGGCCTTGCTCACCCCTTTCGATCCAAATTTTCCGATGTAACGCGCCACCTCCCCTCCACCCATCGAGAAGCCGACCAGGGCAAAGTTGCGCAGTTTGAGATGAGTTACAAGTTTGTGCAGGTCTTCGGCGAAGGTGTCGTAGTTGTACCCGGTGGTTGGCTGGCTCGAGTTGCCAAACCCTCTCCGGTCATAGGTGATGACGCGCCGACCAGAAGCGAGGAGTGCGGGGAGTTGTTTCTCCCAAGAGGAGCCGCTGAGTGGGTATCCGTGGATAAGAACGACTGGATCGCCGGAACCGTGATCTTCGTAGTACAGCTCGATGTGAGTTGAGTTTTCCTTTCCAACCTTGACGTAAGGCATTGCGATTCTCCTTTTACCTCGATTGTCGTTGGATTCGGCATGTTTAAGCTCCGTTCGGGCGGCACGTTGGGACTGTGACCCCAGTGCCGAACGGATCTCGTGATTGGCCGTCGTCTCGCCCCAACTGGGACACTTTGTAGATTTCCGTGAACCGAGGATCGGTTCACGAGTTTTTTCCACAGCCCCTCCCGCAATGGATGCGGGTGGGATGATCCCAGAATTCGCGGGAGCCTTTGGGGGGACGATCCCCGCTACAAAAGCGCAGGTATACCTTCAACTATTGCGTGAAGCGTGCCAAAGTGATAGGCTTTTCTCCGGCGAATAAAAAGCGAATAAATTCGGTCAGCCAGCCGCGCTCGAGCATAAATTTAGAGAGGTCAGATCCCAGGGAAAACACTGGTGGCCGTCGCTGGATGTTTTAGACCTGGTAGAACCGGCACCAGCTGCAACTGCAGGAACATCGAGAGAACGGCGCGTCAAGTGGAAGAAGGAAGAAAACGCGTGTTAGGGATCATCGCAGGCATCCTTGTGGCCCGTCATCTCAAGACCGACGGCGATCTATTCGGCAGCCGTCCCTGCCCACGTACCGAGTCGCTGGTAGCTTCTGCCGTGCAGTGGGCAGAACGAATCATGCGAAGGATCGACGGGGTGTTCGCAACTTCGGCCGATGACGGGCGAGGGCAGCGGGGCTAGAAGAGACTGACGAGCCAGCGTCTGCGAAGAAAATCGGATCGGAAGTCCGTACAATCAATTTGAGGTTGGGTGAGGTTTCATGAGCAAGGGTTCGCAGATCGAAGGCGCCCCTGAACGCGCCCTGGTTCTCAATGCCGTTCCGCTGCAGAATGCGGTCTTGTGTGCCGAGTGCGATGTCGTCAGCGACAGCCCACACGACACCTGCTTGGTCTGCGGTAGCCGTTCGCTATTCAACATCGCCCACCTGCTCGGCGGCAAGCTTCCCAAAAGGCGCGCAAGCTTGATTGTCCACGACGTAGTCGAAGTAGCGTCAGGCGATGTTGTGTTGTTTCCCAAATCTCACCGGCTGCGAAAAACGGCAACGATCGGGTCACGACAATCGCCGGTTGTCGCGCTCGATGATCCTGAAACCAATGAAATTGAGGGTGGAATGTTATTCGGGCCGCAAGGCCGATGAGCGTCCGGTTCGGTTCTGGCTGGAAGGAAGACTTTATCAGGTCGAGGCCGTGCAGGATCAGTGGTACGACCCAGAAAACATCTTCTACAAAGTGCGAGCTGACGACGGGAATCTCTATATTCTTCGGCGCCGGACATCAACGCCGGAGGGAACCTGGGATTTGGTTTCATTTCGCCAACCCGGAGAGAAACGCTGACAAGATTTGCCGGGCGTAAAACGCAAGATTCAGAACACACACGACTACACAGATCTGATCGCTTGTCGCTCGATGAAGCATACCTGGACGTCATTGAAAATAAGATGGGCTTAGCGACGGCCACGCTTGCCGCGCGCAATTCGGCAGCAAATCCGACAGGAGTTGCGTCTCACGGCCTCTGCTGGAGTGGCGCCCAACAAGTTCTTAGCAAAGCTTGCCTCTGACTGGCAAAAGCCTGATGGGCTCTTTGTCCTTCAGCCTGAAGAGGTAGACGCGTTTCTCCTCCGTCTGCCGGTCGGGCGGCTGCCTGGAGTCGGAAAAGTCAACGAGGAGAAACTAGCGAAACTCCGGATCCAGACTGTCGGCGAATTGCGAGGCCTGGACTTGCCCGTGCTCGAAGATGAATTTCGCCGGTATGGCGTACGCCTCTACGAACTCGCCCGCGGCATCGACGACAGCGAGGTAGTTCCAAACCGGCCTACACGCTCAATCTCCGTCGAGGACACCTTTGAGAGGGACGTCCTGCTGCTCGAAACTGAGCCCATGATCCGCCGGCTGACAGAGAAGCTTTGGTCGGCATCGCGTAAGGAATCGCGAATTGCACGTACGGTCGTTCTCAAGCTGAAGACGAGCGAGTTCCAGATTCTCACCCGCAGCTGGACACCAGGCTTACCGCCGTCTTCGCGGGAAGAATTGACAGAAATCGCCCTCCGCCTGCGAGAACGGGTAGGCCTTGGTCCGCAACAACGTTATCGGCTTGTAGGAGTCGGTCTCAGCAATTTTTGCGAAACAAAAGAGACGGCGGTACAGCACTCTCTTTTCGAGTCAAGAGGCCACTAGGCAGCGCTGGCCGTACTTGCCGGCTGTTGTCGCATCATCTCCTGCATCTTCTCCTTCATCTCTCTTGCCGTAGGTTCAGCCTTGTGCGTGCCGACCATCCATATATAACCATCCGGATCCACGATGGTGCCGCAGCGGTCACCCCAGAACATGTCGCTCACCGGCCCTTGGCTGGTGGCACCGAGCTTGGTCGCTTTCTCGACCACCTTATCCACGTCTTCTACGTAGATAAAGAGGCTGGCTGGCGATGCACCAGCGTTCTTCGCACTTCTTTTTCCCAGGGCCGCGACCTCCGGCCCAAGCATCAGGGTTGTGCCACGCAGAGTTAGCTCAGCGTGCATCGGTTTTCCGTCGGGGTCGTTCATGATGCCGCGTTTAGAGAAGCCAAAGGCTTTTTGATAAAAGTTTGCGGCAGCCGGAATATCCGTGACCGTGAGCATCGCAGACACGGCGCCGTATTGTTTCTTGTTGAGGGGATCAATCTTTTTCTTCGCCATAGTGCTCCTTTCGTGCGCAGGACATTCTAGCGAAAGAGAGCAGGAATGTGCATCCGATCTCGATCCGCACTTCTAGCTAGCAGGCCGCTGAAAAAGGCTCCAAGGGAACGGACTTGCGGGTTTGCTTGTCATGGCTGAGACATGGCGGGTTTAAGATCCGGTGGCTTGATTGCTAGTTCGGCCGCCCTGAGTCCGCTGTTTAACCTCGTTTTTTCGACCGGCGGTGGCTCGCAGGGGAGCTTCTGCGTCGGAAAATAGGAAAGGCTGCGACATTGGTTATGCTCCGACCATGAACTCCTGCGAGAGAGTCCACAGCGTGGATGCACGCACCGTCGCAGCCCTTGGTGTAATCACTGCTTCCGCAGTCCCAAACCCCAACTGCTCCTCGCAGAACCAGTCGGTTTTTTCGGGTCTGGTTGCTCTTCAGGTCGCCCTGCCGAGCAGATCACCCAGCCTACTTCGGACTAGCAAGTTATTTTGCCCGTCCTTTCAGCCGTCGACGCCAGCCAAGCTAAACCGAGGTTTCGTTGATGTCAACGCAATTCTCAGCGTGAAAATGAAATATCTGTGAATAGAGTTGTGGAAAATCAAGGCGTAAATCGGGGTCGCATTTGCGCGAACCTAGGGGAAGCCTGTGCAGCCAGAAAATGGAATCCCCATGCTTTGAGTTCCACATAGAGGCCGGGCGATAGCATCTCACTGCCATGTCGCTCGTAAATCGTGCCCGACATTAGATCCTTTAGCTGCCAGGTTCGATTTTCTGTCTCCTTCCAGCGGACCTGAATCCGGGCTTGGGCCGGGCCCTCGCTAAGATTGACCACGATCAGGTATCGTTCCTCGTCCTTGAGCCAAGTCCAGGCCACCACATTCTGAAAACTTCCGTTGTCTGGCCATCCCGTCCTCTCGCACAGGCTCCATTGGCCTTCCCGAAATGCCGCCCGATCGATGGCTTCGAGAAGTTTTCCGTAGAACGCTTGCAGATCGGCGTCAACTGGCTCATCCGGGCGCCGGCCCAGGAAGACCGGCAGTCTTATCTTGCGCCCCTCAAACTGCCCTTCATGGAAAAGTTTGACTCCCGGTAGGGTGGCTGTGGTCAGAGCAGCCGCCTTCTGCTTCGCCCCGGAGAAGGTCGCCGCGGCTCTGGGCTCGTCGTGGTTCTCAATAAAACGAAGCAGCTTATTTTGGTAGGCCAAATCAGCACAGAGATGAAGCCGGACATCGTTGGCAGGACCATGGACCAGTCGGTCGTAGAGCTTTTTGTCGTAACAGAAGTCGAAACCTTTTTGCTGGAGTTCCCACTCCAGATCCCAATACGCTTCGGCGATAAACAGGAACCCCGGATACCTGTTCTTGATTGCAGAGATGATGTCAACCCAATATTCCTTGGGCGGGTGGGGTCCAGCTCGACCTCCCCAGGTGCGTTCGAAAATCGGTTTTAGCATCAGCATTGCCATGTCACAGCGAATCCCATCGCACTGTTGGGCAATGCTCGATATCGTCTGAATCACCGCTAGCCGAAGACCTGGGTTGAAGGCATTCAATTGCAGGACATCCGGCCAGGCTGGAAAGTACGGGTCCCGTCCGCAGGCGTAAACGGTTCCGTTCACTTCTACGAAAGAAGAAGGTTCATTCCTGAGGTCGTCGGCGTTGCCTCGAATGAGATAGTCAGGATGTTCTGCCACCCAGGGATTGTCCGGCGCCACATGGTTGGGAACGAAGTCCAGGATCAGATTCAACCCCCGCATCGAGAGTTCCCTGCGAGCGACGGCCAGACCCTCCCGGCCTCCCAGATGTGGGTCGACTACGTAGTTTCGTACACAATAAGGCGAGCCTACGTTGTCCTCGAGACGAAAGTCTGGAAGCGCATGGCGGAAATCGTCCAGAAGGGAAGGGTTACGATTGGCGATTGCAATACCCGCCGGACTCCGCTCCCAAACTCCCATCAGCCAGATCGAATCGAAGCCGTAAGCGGCAATGGCATCCCATTCGGCGGCTGGTACTGAAGATAAGCTACTCTTTCTTCCGTACTTCCGGCACAGGTCGGTAAGCCAGGCCCAGGTATTGATCTCGAAAACCGTGGGATACGGGTCCCAAACCGATACAGCCGTCGGGGCCGCGGGTCTTTCAAGAAGGGTCGCGTTCACGATGATTCCTCCCTCCCCAAGTGGCTCATCGCAGGGTCGCGATCATGCACTACCGCCTAGGGAACGTTTCCGGAACAAGGTCGCTGGGGAAACCATCACTTCTGACTCGTGTCAGAGGCTAGAAGGCACGTATCTAGCGCCAACACTGGCAGAACTAACAGTTCCGCGAAGCCGGACCTCCAGCGGACATGCGGCATCCTTGCCCTTCCGAGCGGTCCCGCTCGTCCATGATCTGCCGCCGAGTGCCACAAGCACGATTCTATCGGCATCTGGTCGTCAGAGTCGGGTGGTTTTAAAGGGGAGCCGGGGCTGAAGTCTCCAGGCGGGCAGCCTATCGCGAGACACAGACATTCTCAACCCGAGTTCCTCAGTGCGGGCCAGCACTCGTCCATCGCATGATCTACTCGAGTCAACTGGTCGCGATCAGCCGCACCGCGGTCACGCCCCGTAATTTCCGAAGCCTCCCGCTAAAAGAAATGACAGTTTCCCTGGGATGCTAGCATTCTTCATTCTGCACGCGGGTAAGTATCAATGCCCAATTTTCAGCAGGCTCTCGGTGTTCCTTTGACTGGGAGCTCTGTGGTCACTACGATGGCTCTAGACGGCTGCAGTAAAAAGACACGGTCGTCGTCACAAACTAGCCAGCAGGTACCGCCACATCC
>JASHSL010000136.1 GCA_030040855.1 Terriglobales bacterium | reverse complement strand
ACAATCATGTCTGTGGAAGTAAGCGGCACTTCGGTCTTTCAATCGGGTATACCCAAGCCTCTGTTTAAGCCCAAAGGAGTAGCTCCACAGAACGCAGCCTACTTTTTCTGGGACGCCAGTGCAGACGGCAAAAAATTCATTTTTCCTGTATCTCTGTCTGCAAACGCGGCTGCACCGGCACCGCCATTCACCGTTGTGTTGAACTGGCCCTCGCTCTTGAAGAAATGATGCCGAGAACCAAACTCAGCCCCTACGGACTCACAGCGACGGGAGAATGATGTCAACGATGATCGGCCGGACCATCTCGCACTACCGCGTCATCGGAAAGCTGGGTGGCGGCGGGATGGGTGTGGTGTACAAAGCCGAGGACGTCGAGCTTGGACGCTTTGTCGCCCTAAAATTCCTGCCCGAAGACCTAGCGCATGACCCGCATGCTTTGGAACGCTTCCGGCGCGAAGCTAAAGCAGCTTCCGCTTTGAACCATCCGAATATCTGTACGATTTACGAGATCGGGAAGCAGGGCGACAACTCGTTCATCGCAATGGAGTATCTCGAAGGGCTGACGCTCAAGCATCGTATCGGCGGAAAGCCGATGGAGATCGACGAGGTACTGTCGCTAGGGATAGACATTGCGCATGCGCTCGATGCTGCTCACGCGGCTGGAATTGTCCATCGCGACATCAAGCCCGCGAACATCTTTGTCACAAAGCGTGGACACGCAAAGGTTCTGGATTTTGGGTTGGCGAAAGTGACGCCCGTGCTGAGCGGCGCGGGAACGACAGAATCGACTGTGACGTTGGAGGAGAATCTGACAAGTCCCGGTCAGGCAGTTGGCACCATCGCCTACATGTCGCCGGAGCAAGTTAGGTGCAAGGAACTGGACGCCCGCACAGACCTCTTCTCATTCGGTGCGGCTCTCTACGAGATGGCAACGGGAACATTGCCATTTCGCGGCGAAAGCACAGGAGAAATTTTCGATTCGATTCTGAACCGGGCACCCGTTCCTCTTGTCCGGCTAAATCCGGATCTGCCGCCGGATATGGAAAGGATCATTGGGAAGTGCTTGGAGAAAGATCGGAACTTGCGCTACCAGCACGCTTCAGATATTCGCACCGACCTGCAACGGCTAAAGCGGGATACGGATTCCGGGCGCATCAAAGCGACAGCCAAGCCCGCCAGCGTGAGTTCTCTTCAGAAACGATGGAAATGGATTACGCCAGCTGCTGTGGCTGTACTCACCGCCTTGGTTGCTGGCTACTATTATTTTCATCGCGCACCGAAGCTTACCGACAAGGACACGATTGTGCTCGCGGATTTTTCCAACAGCACCGGTGATTCCGTCTTTGACGGGACCCTGCGCCAGGCAATGTCCGTAGCCCTCGAGCAGTCGCCTTTCCTGAGCCTGATTTCGGAGCAGCGCATCCAGCACGTTTTGCGGTTCATGGGCAAGCCCGCCGATGCGCGGCTTACGCCAGAGCTCGCGGCAGAAGTCTGCGAGAGAACGGGCGGCGCAGCCGTCCTCGATGGCTCGATTGCGAGTCTCGGCAGTCAATATGTGCTGGGTCTGCGCGCAAGGGAATGCGGCAGCGGGGAAGTTCTGGACCAGGAACAGGCACAGGCGGCCAAAAAAGAAGATGTTCTGAATGCCCTGAGCCAAATGGCCACCAGATTCAGAACCCGAGTCGGTGAATCACTCACCACAATCAAGGAACACAACACTCCACTCCAGGATGCTACCACCTCGTCACTTGAAGCCTTGAAAGCCTACAGCGCGGCGTTCGAGGTTAGCCACTCAAGAGTTGGTGTTGCCGCGATACCCCTTTACAAAAGGGCCATTGAAATCGATCCCCAGTTCGCGCTGGCCTATGCGCATCTGGGGCTTTTCTACAGCAGTATTGGGGAATCCGTTCTGTCCATAGAGAACACGAATAAAGCCTATGAATTAAGGGATCGTGCTAGCGACTGGGAGAAGTTCTTTATCACGGCCATGTCTGATCGGCAGGTAACGGGAAACCTGGAAAAAGAACACCAGACGTTGGAGTTGTGGGCACAGACCTATCCTCGGGACAGGATCGCCCACGGATTATTGTCGGGATTTGGTTCTCAAGGCCTGAGCAAGTATGAGCAGTCGATCGAAGAAGCTCGGAAGGCCATGAGTCTCGATCCAGAGTTGAGTCCCGTATATGTCAATCGGGGCTTTAGCTTTTTCTATCTTGACCGCCCCGAGGAGGCCGAAAATGCGATTCGTGAGGCTTCCGAGAAGGCTTCCGAGCGCAAATTGGATGTCCCTGAGCTTATGCTCCTGCGATATTACGTGGCGTTCCTGAAGGGCGACACCGCCGGAATGGATCGGGCAGTGGCGCTGGCAAAGGGTAATTCGGGAGCAGAAGATTGGATAACACATTCCCAGGCTCTCGTCCTTGCCCGTTCTGGCCGTCTGCAACTGGCCAGAGAGATGTCGCACCGCGCGGCGGATTTGGCTCGGCAAGCAGGTCTGGGGGAAAGAGCAGTTGTGTACCAAACCGGAGTGGCAGTCTGGGAAGGCCTCTTCGGGAATGCAAACGCCGCAAGACGAGATGCGCTCCAAGCACTTGAGCTTTCAAAGGGCAAGGATGTGGAATATGCCGCTGCGGTCGCATTGGCGGCCAGCGGGGATTTCTTCCGGTCTCAGGCTCTGGCGACTGACCTTGAAAAACGTTTTCCCGAAGACACGTCAGTCAAGTTCAATTACATGCCAACTCTTCGAGCGTTGTTCGCAGTGAACCGCGGCGATCCTGCTAACGCAATTGAACTGCTACAAATCGCCGTTCCCCACGAACTGGCTGTATGCAGCATCGACTTCAACTTTTTCTTTGGGCAGTTTTATCCGGTCTATGTGCGCGGCGAAGCGTACTTGGCGGCACATCAGGGAGCTGAAGCCACTGCGGAGTTCCAGAAGATTCTCGATCACCGCGGCCTCTTGTTCGCCGATCCTCTGGCCGCGATGGCGCGCTTGCAATTGGCCAGAGCGTATGCCATGGCTGGCGACACAAGGGAGGCGAAATCAGCCTACCAGGATCTTCTTACGCTCTGGAAAGACGCGGATCCTGACATCCCCATCCTGAAGCAAGCCAAGACGGAGTACGCGAGGCTGCAATAGGGGAAGTTTAGGTACACGTTTCTAATTCAGCGCAGGCCCCAGACAGCCAGGAAGCCTGACTGCATGTAAGCTTTACCGCGAACAATCCAAGCGCCGCAAGTTTTCCACAGAGTTTTGCAGAAATGGTGGACTTAGTAACCCTATATAGAGATTGAGGAGCAATACATGTCCACTACCTTTTTAATGCCGCAATCGACGTTTGGGGTGGTCTACCAAGTGCAGGGGGAGGATCTATTGACAGTCCCTACGCGCTTTCTGAACCGAATCAGAGGCGTTTATGGGTGGTACGTTCGCCCGCGAGAGGTTGCAATACTTGGCCCGGAGTACAGACTCTCTGCGAACGAACCCGCCAACAGGACGCCAGATAGAATCTATCTGTATGTTGGCAGCGTAAAGGCCGGTAATCGAAAGTCAGTTGCGGTGAGGTTTGTTGGAGAACGGCTCGGTCCGCAGATTTCCTCTGACAAGAACCACAGCTTTGACACTGATTTCACGGTCAGTTACGTCGTCGAATTCCTCTGCAATCAGGGACTGAATGTGTATTTCGATGTTCTTAGCACTATCCATGGGGGCGCTGAAGAATTAAGGCTTGCGAAAGACTGCCGGCCCATTCTGCAGAAGGTAGGAGAAAAATCCGTTAGGTTGCATCCCGACTTCAAGAGAAAGATAACAGCAAGGAATCTGGAGGAGGAGATTACGGAAGTGCGCGACGCAACATTATGCAGGCTTCGGAAGTGGGTGGCAGAACAAAATGCAACCAGACGCCAGGCTATAGACAAAAAAAAAACCGACTCGAGTTAATGGGCTTGCATGACTGGGTTAACCCATTTGACGCCGAGCTGCTGATAAATAAATTCCGACCAGTAAGTTTCCATGGCAATGCGTTGGTCTTCGGCGGAGCCAATTCCTCCGTGTCCAGCGTTGGAAAAGCTGATGAGCAGAATGGGATTCTTGGAAGCATTGGCTGCCTGCAAGCGCGCAATCATCTTCCGCGAATGCCACGGGTCCACACGAGGATCATTTTCGCCCACAGTGAACAAGATGCTGGGGTATTTTGTGCCATCCTTCACATGTTGGTAAGGCGAGTAGGCATAGAGAGCTTTAAACGCGTCAGGATTTTTTACCGAACCATATTCGGTCACATTAAACTGACCGTTCTCCGTGGTCTCAGACCGAAGCATGTCATAAATGCCGGAAATAGAAACGACCACCCGGAACAGGTCGGGTCGTTGCGTAAGCACAGCGCCCATCAGCAGGCCGCCATTGCTACCGCCCTCGATGGCTAGCTTGGCGGGATTCGTATACGCTTTGATCAGTTGCTCGGCACATGCGATGAAATCGTCGAAGACGTTCTGCTTGTGGGTCAGCATGCCGGCGCGATGCCACTCCTCGCCAAATTCGCCTCCGCCACGCAGACTGGCGATGGCAAACACTCCGCCCGCATCGAGCCATGCCGATAAAGAAGGATCGAAGAAAGGCGTCTGGCTCAGACCGAAGCCGCCATAACCGGTCAAAATCGTAGGATTCTGACCATCGAGTTTGGTGCCCTTGCGGCGGATGATGTTCAAAGGAACCTTTGTACCGTCTTTCGAGGTCGCAAACTCCCCCACGGCCTCGATCTCGGCAAAGCTCGCCGGCGAGCTCTCCCGCATGGCCGTCACCGTAGTTTGATTGGAAGCCGCGTCGAACACAAACCAAGCAGCCGGATCAACCCAGCTCATATTCTCGAAGAGAATGTTGTCACCTTGAGAGGGCACAATCTGATCGATCGAAGAAACCGGTTCGACCGGTACAGTTCCGAGCGGATGTCCGTCGTGATCGAAGATATGGATTTCTGTAGGGCCCCCGATCAATTCCGTTACATATAATCGCTGCGGAGTAATGACGAAGGCGGGCCGCAGTCCGGACAAAGAGAAGCCGAAATCCTGAAGCACCGCCGTACTCTCCGGCACAATCGTGACCGCATTCTTCAATTCCGGGTCAGTCAGAGGTAGGCGCATCAGTCGGCCGCGCGGAGCGTGATCGCGAGAGAGCATGTACAGCCCATCGTTACCGAACGCGACAGCCATAATGTGGTCAGAGAACTGTGCCAGCTGCATCCATTTTCCGGAGGGGTCTCGCAGAAAGTGCTCGTATTGCCCACCGTCTCCGTTTTCGACCGAAAGCAGCAGATAACGACCATCATCGCTGGTTGTCAAGCTGATCTCGGCAATGCGGGGAAAATCCTTGCCGATCACATAGCTGTCTTGCGATACCGAGGTGCCCAGTTTATGAAAATAAACCTGTTCGTAGAAATTCATGTCTTGGCGCGGCCGCTCCCCTTCATGCGGGTAGCGGGTGTAGTAAAAGCCGGTACCATCGGCGCTCCAGGCTACGCTGCCTCCACCGTTTCCAGTGATCCGCTGCTCCTGGTCAGGTAACTCTTTGCCCGTGGCAACATCAAACAAGTGCAGAGTCCCAGCTTCGCTTCCCCCTCCTGCCAGACTTACCGCAACCTTACTGCCATCGATGCTTGGTATAAAGAACTGAATGGCCGTGGAGTAACTGGGATCGATCTGATTGGGATCCACCACAACGCGTTTCGAAGCGAGCTCATTCGGGGAGCGTAGCGTTACCAGCACGTCCTGTTGCTGACCGGGCTGTGAATTCATGGCAAAAAGTAACCCGTGCTGATTCTTCAGATCGTAAAAACTCGGCGCGCGCTTGTTGTATAAGCGCTTCAAAAATTGCTCGATCTCAGCGTGCAACGGAAGCGGATCCAGAAGAGCGCGGGCGTGCTTATCTTGGGCGTCGCTCCAGGCGATCACCTCGGGGTTCTTACCATCCTCCAGCCAACGGTAATCATCGGTGACTTTTACACCGTGATATACGTCGGCGACCGAGCGTTTGTCAGTCAGGGGCAACTGAGGCACTTCAAGCTGCCATGCAAGAGCGACGGATGAGAAGACAGCGATCATGATGCCGAGCATCGGACGAAATCGCATAGAGTTTTCTCCTCAAAGCAGGGTGAGCGCTCAAAGGACAAATTGCGCTAACGTTTTAACCGGAATCTCCTTCTTGACTTCAAAAACGGGTCTAAGTGTACGCCTATTTCCATTTCGCCCCATGTGAAAGTCCGAGCGACGGGAAATCGAGGTACGCCGGGAAGGGCAAGTCGGTTTATCCATGGGCGTTGCCGAGCTACGGTGCACCAAACAGCTTGGCGAATCAAATGACGGACGGAGACCGTGACCGCAGACGGCGTAAGACTTAGCGCGTCCTCGGTATTTCGCGCACCTCAAATTTCTCCAGGGCTTTCCTCTTCGTGCTCCCTCTGTTGATCCTTGGCCAGACGCTCGTGCCTATTGCCCATCACAACGTGCCGTTGTGGCTGAGTATTGCCCATGCCATACCTTGATCGCTCTCTTTCTTGCCTGCACTGCAGCTGAATTGCATTCCGTGGACTGATAGAGCGAAAAACCACGACCACAGGGTCGAAATCACAGATAAGAAATTTCGGGCCGGGCTGCTAAGTCACTGAAAAGAATGGTGGCCAGGGACGGAGTTGAACCGCCGACGCCAGCCTTTTCAGTTCTTAAACAACAAGCACTTTCAAGAACTTACAAGTCGCGGGAGACTGCCGAAGTGCTTGGAAGCACGTGTAACACAGAACAATTGCTGACTGGAGTTGCAGACCGGAAAAATCGCGGCGCAGCTGTCCAAAAAACTTATGTGATCACGCGAGCGCCAACAAGTGTCGTGATCTTCGGCATCTCAGGGGCTCGTTCCTGAGGAGGGGCTCGTTCCTGAGGAGGCAGACAAGCGCTGTGCATCTTGGCCAGAGCCGGACATTCGGCCCGAAGGGCTGGTCAACGAACTGCCGCTGTCCTACGATCCAGGACCAGATCGAGACCCGCAGCATCGACGAACGAGCGAAAATCCCAGTCTCGCGTCAAGAGAGGAATACCGCGATCAACGCAGCTCTGAGCGATCAGCGCGTCTCCGAGCCGCGCCTTGCGGCGCTTTGACAGAACTCTTGCCCGCAAGGCTCCTGCGCGCTGCCAATAGCCCGGTTCGATGTCGACCATAGGCACATCTGAAAGCGTGTCGGCAACACTCGAAGGAAGCTTCGGCTCGCTGAGCAGTTCTGTGAGTACCACTGGCACCATCAAGACCTGCCGGTCTTCCAGCGCCCTGTCGAGTAATTGCGTGTCCTGGCCTCGCTCGCCTTCCAGAAAGGCAATCCAGGTGCTTGTGTCAGCTGCGATCATCGATCGGCTTTCAGCTCGGCCAGCGTGCGCCTGAAGTGAACCTTGCCTCGGAGTTGCCGTAGGCGAGCGTAAGTCCGTGATGCGGCCACTAGCTGTAGTCCAGTGCGGACCGTCTGGGTGATGCCTGTACCGGTGGCCCGTTGCGCCTTCTCGAGTAGCTCCCGAGAGATCTCCACAGTGATTTTACGGCCTGCGTCCATACGATCCTTATATTACCATAGTTGACACCAGTATTTAATATGGTACTCCGCAAAAGTTGCTCCTTTGTCTAGTGACTTGCTACCGAGGTCGTACCATAAAGCTTCCCGGACGAGTCGAAAACCAGGCCTCTGGTCGGATTTTGTCCATCGTTCTCCCTTGAAAGCTATAGAGAACGGTTTTCGTCCAGCCGTCGAGTTGGGGCTCAGCTTGAAAACCGTGCCGCAGCCCGTGTAGCCATTCGCGCTGCACGCACCTCCGCCCCCATACTGGGTTGTGCCGTAGAGGTTGCCGTTAGAATCAAAGATCAGGCCGCCACTCGGGTCTGCGCCATCGCTTCCGCCCATAAACGCGTATAACACCTGTTCGGGACCGTTTGTTCCTGATTTCGTACGGGGAACACTATTGATTGTTTGCTCACCGTAGCCCGACTGGACTGAGCTGGCGCACGTGTACTTATGAGAAGCAGCAGCAGGCAAACACGAAGAGGATGTGCGCGAAACCACGGTGAGGCACGGGCTGTCATGACCCTCCTTCAATCGGAAGGAACGAGCAAGCACCACACACAAAAAGAAGGCTCCCGATTCCTCTCGGCCAGCTCTTGCCGTCCCCAGCAAGGGTCTCTTGCCGTGCGGCTACCCACAGGTGCTTGTCGTGGCTTATAGAGAATAGATCGCTTGTAAGAACGGTCGCTAGTTCCTTCGAACCCTACCCCGCTGAAGAGGGTAAAGCGGCTCGTGCGGCTTTCCGGACATTGACAACTTTAGCGGCTGTCGTCGAGACCAAATTTTCTCACGGATAATCGGCCATTTACCGGCCAAAATCTAGGTGCGCGGGGTTACTGCTACTCTAGCTTAGCTAACTTGTCGGCCATCCTGCCGCGGAAACTCTAAGACGATCCGAGCGGAGTTTGAACACAAGCATATGCTGATGTGGTTCCGGGTGGGGACTTCGTGCAATAAATGTCAATTCTGTCTTTCCGGAGTACTTGAATCCTTTTATCTCGCCTTCGGTCTGTTTCCGCTTAGGTCAAACGCGAATTCATGACGCTGCGGTGTGCCATTCGGGAGAGTTGCGTCGACTATGAATACAAGCTTTTTGCTGTCCTCGGAGAGGCGGAGGCGCTCAGCGGTGTGCAACTCCTGCCCACGGAAGAAATGCGGAAGCTGAGCGAGATGTATGACACCTACGAGCGGGAGGTGCGCGATCTGCCCTGCTTCGAATTTCGCACGACGGTTACAACATGACACGCCCCGCAGGAATCTCGGTCCTCAGTAATTTTCGGAACGGCTATTGCAGCTTCGTGTACTCGGCTTTGGCTTCCTTCAGGATGGGGATGTCCGGGTCGGCCTCTTTCCAGAGAGCGAGAAAGTCCTGATAGGCGGTGCGGCTGTGGGCTTTGTCGCCGGCCAGTGCGTAAGCCCGTGCCAGCTCAAGCCGGTCAAACGGAAGCGTCGCGTCGAGACCTAGGAGATTTCGTAACGCCAGCGGGCGCTGGAAGGCCTGAATCGCCTCCGCCGCCCGGCCCGCTTTCAAGAAGGTGAGTGCGCGAAGATAGAGAGTGCCGGAATCGGCGCGAGCATAGACCAACGCGCCGTCCAGCAGATTGGCAGCCTCGGTGAAATTACTGTGTTTCAGGGCAATTATCGCCTTGATGTCGGGAAGCGAAACGAATTGCACCCAAGTGTCGTAAGGACGCTTTTGCGCGACATCCGTCGCGAGTTTCATCGCTTTATTTTCATCGCCGACATAGGCCAGGATCGAGGCACAACCCATAACTACGCCGGGCGACTTTGAGCTGTTCAGCGCTTGTGCGATATCCTGCAAGGCGAGCAAACGATTGCCGGCCAAGGCTTCTGCCACTGATTCCTGCTGATATTCGGAAGCGGACTGTTCTTTCAAACCGAGCCGAGTGGCTTCTGCCCGCATTTTGCTCCCAAGTTCGCGCGCTTCCCGCAGGCGCCCTTGACGGGCTGCCAAAAGAGCTTTGAATCCAAAGATGTCCATCTCGGCATCAGGACTGGTTTTCATCAACTGCGTTTCGCGATCCATGATTGCGCTGTCGTTTTGCAGCCAAGCGATGTACACTAGCAACCCGTGAATGCTCGATGACGTCAAATTGCGGTGCAGCGCGTCATTCAAAGTAGCCTTGGCTTCATCGAGCCGATCTGTTGCAATGTAGGCTTGAGCCAACGTCGTGTAGCTGTTTACGCTGTCAGGATCAACCTGAACTCCCGCGCGTGCGTTCTGAAGTGCGTTGTCAAACTGGCCAAGTCTCATGTAAATCCCAGCCAAATTGCTGTAAGGAATCGAATCGCGCGGGTAGGTTTGCTTGTATAGTTCTAATGCAGCGATTCCTTTATCCAGCTGGCCGGAATCCGCGTAATAATGCTCGGTAATGTAGAGCTTTTCGTGTTCGCTTACCCGGTCGCGCAACTCGAATGCCCTTCCCTTGTATTGGTCGGCGATCTCATTCTGTCCCATGTTGCCGTAGGCAACTCCGAGGCGCGCGTATGCCAGTGCAAAGTTGGGGTCCAGTTCCACCGCACGCTGGTAAAGCGGGATGGCTGCGAGGTCTTCTCCCCCGAAGTGCTTGGCATCCCCGAGACTGAATGCCTTGAGTGCCTCGAGTGAGGAAGTGGTCGCTTCCGACAAAGGCTTGTCATATTTCTGCACCGAGGCCAGCGACTCTCCTAAGTTTCTGCGCAGGCTGGTACTCGCGCGGTGAACTGTATTCAACACTTCTTCCTTGCTGGCGGCTTGAACCTGCTGTTGCGCGAGAGCTTCCCCGTTCGCCGCGTTGACGGCCTCGAGTGTAATGACGTACTGGCTGCCCACGCTGGCGATGGAGCCGGTCAGCAAGGCCTTGATGCCATCGCGCTGACAAATCTCCCTGCCGACCTCGCTGGTGATCCGCTCGTCGGGAGACCGTCCCATGAGTTGCAGCGTCTGTTTGACCTTCTGGTCGGGGAACACGTTCACATAAGGAGACTGCCCGAGATCAACCGCGACGGCTTTCTTGAGTGTGTCGTCGAACACGGGATCGGCAGTAGTGTTGACGAAATCCGTGAGCAGGATGGCATCTTTCTCCGTGATTGCGGCACTGCGCCTGCGTGTGATGAAAACGAATACCGAAGCCGCGATCGCCAGGGCGGCCAAACCTATTACTGCGTAGTTCCAGAGCCGGCGAGATCTCTCCCCTGGCAGCATAACCTTATGTAACCCACTACTCACGGTTGCCACTGCGCCAGATTCTGAATCACGTCGCACTCGTCTGAGGTCAGCACGCAATTCTGCCGCGCTCTGGTATCGCAATTCGCGATCTTTCTCGAGCAATTTCGTAATGATCGCATCTAACGCGAGAGGCACGCGTGGGTTCAGACGAATCGGCGGGACGACTGGGCGGTTTAACAGTGCGTCAAAGATTACCGCGGAGGTTTCGCCTTTAAACGCTAATGCTCCAGTGACCATCTCGTACAGAACAGCTCCGAACGAGAACAGATCCGTACGGGGGTCGAGCTCCTTCCCCCGCGCCTGTTCGGGAGACATGTAAGCCACAGTGCCCAAGGTCGAGCCGGGACTAGTCAGCATCGCATCACTAACTGTCGTGGCGGCAGCAAGTCCTGCTGTGTCGGACTTCACGTATTTGGCGAGCCCGAAATCGAGCAACTTAGCCTGGTTACGATTAGTTACAAAAATATTGGCTGGCTTAAGATCACGATGGATGATGGCTTTAGAATGAGCCGCATCGAGCGCATCCGCAATTTGGATCGCAAGTTCGGTTGCAAGCTGGACATCCATGGCGTGTGTTCCAATCTGCTGCTTCAGCGTTTGCCCTTCCAGTAGCTCCATCGCGATGAAGTAACGTCCATCGGCCTGCGCGATCTCATAAATAGTGCAGATGTTTGCATGGTTCAGACCCGAGGCCGTGCGGGCCTCTACCTGAAAGCGTTCCAGTGCCGCCGGATCTTTTTCCAGATCGGGCGGAAGGAATTTCAGGGCAACGTGCCGGCCGAGGATCAGGTCTTCAGCCTTGTAAACCATACCCATACCACCGCCGCCCAACTTCTCGACGATGCGATAGTGCGAGATGGTGTGCCCGATCATTAGCTAAAATGTTAGGACTGCAGGTCGGGCAAGTCAATGAAGGGCGGCAAGTTGGCGTCGGCTCGAAGGGTCAGTTGACGACAAATCGCTATAGCGCTCTTCTACCAGGTCGCGCCCCGCACCTTTGCCCACGTCGCCGTCCTGGAGGGGCGAAGAAAGAGCGCAAGCATCTGCTAACGCCTTATATTATAGTTACTCAGCCCGAGAGATTTTGAAGATTGGCGTTTAGACTCGTAGCCGCGGGCCGCCACTGCCAGTCGCCATTGCTCCCGCGGATCATCCTTGGCCCCGGAGGGATACAGCGCCTTGCGCATCCCGGCCAAACGGTGCCGCCGGAGGTGAAGTTTGTTGCGTTCGTGGGCATCGATTGGGCGGATCAGAAGCTGATTAGACACACAGCGGACGCCGTGAACAAGGGCCACGAACCGATTCCTCCTCCTCCAAGGACCTGAAGACCATAAGCGATAAAACCGGCTAGGGCCGCTATGAACCACGTAAAAGAGTGCGGATGTGTCTCTTTTCGCAATACATCGTAGAGATAGGGAACATAAACGCCAAATGTCAGAACGATCGCGGCGATACTGGTTACGGTGTGAACCATTTACTGTGTCTCAAACGCAAGCACCTGTGCCGTATCTTCAGCTCTTGCGGCGATAATTTTAGCTCCGAGTTCATATGAATCTCTTTTCTCCCGGACCAGTTCATAAGGCTTGCTTTCTAATAGACCCCTTATGATGGTTGTTCCTGACTTGACGGGCGGGCGCAGTTGGGTTTGAATTAGTCACCACATTTTCGAATGCCCTGTAATACGCATTGATGGCTGGCGCCGCGCGCCACCCAGGTGTACGTAAAGAATTCGGCTTCGCCGTGGAATCTCGCCGGAACGCACCAGTTGAATCAACCCCGCTATCGACTTTCCTTCATACACGGGGTCCGTGATCATGCCCTCAAGACGAGCCGTCAGCCGGATAGCTTCAATCGTGGTTTCGTCCGGGATTCCATATGCTGGCCCGGCATAGCGGGACTCGATAACAATGTCTTCGTTACGGATGTCGCGCTTTAAACCGATGAGTTCGGCGGTCGCGAGCGCAATCTTGGTGACTGCCCGGCGGGTCAACTCCACGTCGGCAGCCGTGTCGATTCCAATCAGCCACCTCTCGCGCTCCTGAGCGCGAAACCCCACTACCATTCCAGCCTGAGTTGACCCCGTGCACGTCGCCGTGACCACGGTGTCGAAAAATACCCCAATCTGCTTTTCCTGTTGCTCGACTTCATCGGCGAAGTTCGCATAAACACAACCAGGCTCTTCGCATTCGATTGCTCCTTGAAAGTATCTGATCGTTCACTCATCCCTTACCTTCGTGGCGTCATTTACCCGCGAGAAATATGACAGCGGCCCCACCTTTCTAGGTGGCATCGCGTTTCTCAATCTGCACTGGAACAAGCCCCAGCACGTTTCTTGCTAAGTACTCAAATTCGTAAATACGATGACGTATAATTAACTGCTGTCAAGCAATATGACCCAGCTAGGCTTGTGCTTGGAGGATCCATCTCTTGCCAAGGCCAAGCCCATTTCACATCGTTCTTACTAGAGACGAGCAGCACGAACTCGAAACCAGAGCTCGAAAGTATACGTCACCGTATCGCGACGTCGTAAGAGCTAAAATCGTGCTCCTGGCAGCGCAGGGTCTGTCCAACGATGTCATCGCCGCACGCTTGGACACCCCCGCCAGATCGTCAGCAAGTGGCGCAAACGATTTGCTTTGGCTCGTCTACCCGGCCTCGAGGAGCAACCTCGGGGCGGGCGTCCCGCTCTCTTTTCCCCCCAGCGTCGTCGTACAAGTAAAAGCCCTGGCCTGTGAGCTTCCGCATCGCCTCGGGCTGCCGCTCTCGCGCCTGTCCCTGGCCGATATCCGCCAGGAGGCGATGGCCCAAGGCATCGTTGCTCAAGTCAGCGGCACCACACTGTGGCGTT
>JASHSL010000135.1 GCA_030040855.1 Terriglobales bacterium | reverse complement strand
GACGAAGAGCTGCACTCCTACATCAACGAGCTTGCGTCGTCATTCGGCACCTATCGCTACGGAAGGAGGATGTACGACACAATGGTGTACTGGGAGACCGCGCACACGGTGCGCGATCAACCACGGTTCGTGCTCGACTTTGCGAGGCAGTGGCAGGCGGCGGAGAAGATCGTCTACTCGAGGACCCTCGCCGAGCCGCGCAGCGCACGGACGAGGATCGAGCGCGAATTCGATCCCGACGCGGTCCGGCGGCTCAAGGCCGACGCTGAGCACGACATCACTGTTGACGGTCCTGAACTCGCCGCGCAAGCGATACGGGCGAGTCTTGTCGACGAGTGCCAAATGATTGTCTGCCCAGTGGTCGTCGGCAGCGGAAAACGGTTCTTCCCGGATGGTGTGCGGCTGGATCTCGAGCTAGTCGAGGAGCGACGCTTCCGTAAGCAGGTGATGGTTCTGCGGTATGCTGTCCGCGGCTGATCGAAGTGAAGGGGTGGAACTTCACGCCTCAGGCGTGGGTTGGCGATAAATTCCCTGATAACAACAGCAGCGACTTCCACAGCCTAGGAGAAATGGACCTCCTTCTTGCCCGATTACGCTGGTAACCTTCCTGTCCAACGCTACTTCAGCAACACTGAGGAAGCTAACAAAGGAGTCGAGAATGGCGAAAAATCACTACCTTACCAAGCCGAAGCGCCGCAATCGTTCAGGTAAACGCAAGGACACGAAGCGCATTGCCGCGAACATGGCCAGAATCAAGCAACTCGAACAAGCTTCGAGCCGAACAGAATAGATCGGTTCCTCCTACTCATGACATCTGCGTATCGGTCAGATCTGAGACGCGAATGCTTTTCGCCTCGCGCGATTTAGAGGCCGAGGCCTTTGACGGTCACTGAGTGTAATCGCCGCCTGATAGCGAAAGTTGCGTTTAAATCCCAGTTTGCCCCCATCAAAGCACGGGTGTTATCCGGAGATCCATGGAGCGATCGCCAACTTCCGCGTGGGACAGTCAGTGAACGATCGTGGTTTCTTTCTCCTCAGTGCGGGGGTTCGGTGGTTTGCTGGCTCGTAGAAGGCGCCATGCCCCTTAGATATTGATCGAACCAAGCGGTCGT
Source organism: Terriglobales bacterium (assembly GCA_030040855.1). Lineage (GTDB taxonomy): Bacteria > Acidobacteriota > Terriglobia > Terriglobales > Acidobacteriaceae > JAFAGX01. Next base: position 6,415 of record JASHSL010000135.1, on the reverse strand, counting down.
GCGGCGGACCGAGTCGATCTGGTTCTCCCGTTTCACGAAGCCATGACCTTCGTTCGCGTAATAGTGAACATCCACAATCCGACCCTGTTTCTTGAGAATGTCCACCACCTGCTGCGCCTCCTCTTTGGGTACACGCGGATCATTGTCGCCCTGCAGCACCAGCAAAGGCGCCTTTTCGTTACGGATGTATGTGATCGGCGAGTCCGCCTGATATGTTTTTTGATTCTCTTCTGGATTGCCGAGCAGTGCTTTCAGAAATTCGTTGAGCGATGGGTCGGAGCTCTTGAGCATCGAGGACCAGTTGATAATCCCATACAATTCCACTGCGGCTGCCCAGGTTTCCGGCTCTTTTCCGATTGCCATCAGAGTCATAAAACCGCCATAGGAGCCATCCGTGATCCCAATTCTCTTGGGATCGACGTAGCCCGTCGCCTTCAGAAATTCCACCCCAGCCATCTCATCCTTCAAGTCCCCACCGCCGAGGTCCTGAAAATTGGCTTTTTGAAACTCCAACCCATAGCCAGTAGATCCCCGAGGATTGGGCGCGACGCAGATATATCCGCGCGAAGCCAGCGCCTGCACTTCCGGACTCCAGTAGTCCGCTCGCTGTCCGGTGGGACCGCCATGAGGGATCACCAGAGCGGGGTTCGAACCATCACGCTTCAAATTGAACGGCATCCACAGAAGCGCGCTAATGATTTTTCCATCGAAGCTTTTGTAGTGCACGATCTGCGCGGGCGGAAGCGGAATCGCATGCAAGCTTTCGATGGTGGAAAAGGTCAATTGCTGACTATGCTTCGTGCTCAGGTTGTATATCCATAGATCCGCCGGTTGGTTGGAGGATTCGTGGGAAACGATGACGCGGTCGCTCTGTGGAGCGAACTCGGTAGGATCACCTGAGATCGTATTCAGACCTTGCGGTAGATTGATTCTTTCCGCCTTGCCGCTGGCCCGATCCACGAGATACGCCTCGGTCAATCCGTCCGCGTTGACAACATAACTGAAGCGTTTGCCGTCCGGCGAGAAATTCCCGGCGAACGCTTCCCACTTCAAATCTGTCACCCACGTGATCGTCTTGCTAGCGATGTCCAGCAGAGCCACGTTCATGTATCCTCCCTTCGCATCGCAGCTAAGGAGAATCGTTCGGCTGTCTGGAGACACCGATGACGCCAGATAGCGAACCGTGCCTTTGTGAGACGTGAGATTCTCGATCTTGTCAGAGCTCACATCAATGGCATAGATATCCGCATCCGTGAACGGGGGATTCACGCGGCCGGCAATGATCGTCTTATCGTCCTTACTCCAACCGACCACGTTCCACGAATAACCGGGTTGCTGCTCATTGGTGAGCATACGAACCTGGTGCGTTCTCCAATCCAGCAAGGCGATGTCGTATTGCGCACCCTCTTTGGGTTTCCGCGAGAAAGCGATCGTGCGCCCATCGTGGGACCAGTGCGGGTCCTCCTCGCGAATGTCTGGTGTGTTGGTCAGATTCACCGCTGCACCGCCATCGCTCGGGACCGCAAAAAGATCCCAGAGTTCGTTGCCGGCCTGATCCTGCTGGTACACAATCCACCTCCCATCGGGGGACCATACGGCACTGTATTGTCGATCGTCGGACTGGGTGAGCTGAATCGGCCAGCCCCCCGAAGAGCTCACCTTCCAGAGATTGAAGCGGCCCGACATGTCGGTGGTAAACACGATCTGCTGTCCGTCCGGAGACCAGGCTGCACCAAAAACACTTCGCGTGTAAAACAGGTCGTCGAATGGTGCAGGCCGGGCTTCAGGATTGCTCGCCGATACCACGGATCTCGGTTCGGTGAGCACTCGATCATCGGGTCCAGTCGTAACCCTGTCAGATGCATACAGGCCACAACAAAACACGAACCAAACTCCGACTAATCTGTGGATTGTCATACTCATCCTCCATCAAGGCGCGGGAAGCCGTGATAGCAACGTCGGTTAAATCAGCTGCCTGCTTTGCTTTCTGTTCGCACTGCGCAGCCTCCTTTTTGCAACCAGGGCGCCACCACTCGTCCCCAGACAACGCAATTGTATCGCCGGAGTTCGACCGGTCGGCAAAGTACACCTCGAACTCCGGCCGAACAGCCAGAGGTTTATGCTCGCACTCGTGTGGGAATGTGGTCGCCGCACCTCGGTGCCTTACATTGCATCCGGCGGTTGAGGACTCTGAGAACGCAAGGCTCGGTGCAGCCGATAGTCAACTCTGTTTTCTTTTTTCGCCGCCGATTCAACGAACCTGCGAAACGTGCGAGAATGGTCGTTGATTACGAATTGATGGGAGCTTGTGCTCTTCTGTAGCCAAGGCAGATTTTCGCATCGAATCCGGGGCACACGTTATCTTGGGGTTCTTTCGGCGCTGCTGGTAGTTTGCATCGTGCCCGGCCCCGCAGGTGCCTGGGACGGGGCCTTCGCAACTTCCTCCCAGCCCGCACAAACCGATGGCCGGCAGCCTTCGGACAACCTAAGTCTCGTACGCGTATTTTCGTCGGCTGATGACGTAAGACCCGTACATCCCCTTCTAGGCCGAACGCTTGACATCGTTGCAGGGCCCGCGGAGCCTGGAATTCGCCTGGATGCCTTGCAGTCGCCATCGGCCGTGGTGACAGACTCGAACCGGCGTGTCTTCGTCGCCGATCCTGGCGCTCACGCCGTACATGTTTTCGACTTTATTCGCTCGAAATACGCTCGTTTGGACGCACGCGGCGAGCATCTCCACGCTCCCACCTCGCTGTCCGTGGATGGTCAAGACAATCTCTACGTCGTCGACCAGAGCAGTAGAACCGTATTCGTCTACGACTCGGGGGGAAGGTTTCGCGGCGAGTTAGGCAAACTGCGAGGAAGAGAATCGTACTTCGATAGCCCAGCAGGAATCACGATCGATGGGGCTACGGGACGCATTTACGTGTGTGATCGGCTAGGGCACATGATCTTTGTAATGGACAAGCGAGGGAGACTGATTCGCAAGCTCGGGAATCGCGGCGGAGGGGAGCGCCCCGGCGAGTTCCGGTTACCCAGCCAAGTAGTCCTTGCGGCTGGTGAACTGTTCGTGCTAGATGCAGGCAACTCGCGCATTCAGATTCTCGATACAGGGGGGCGTTTCCTACGCGCAATTAACCTAGGCTATGCCGATCTTGGCACCGGATTGGCGGTGGACGGCCAAGACAATATTTACGTCAGTGATCCGGTTCTTAACCAGATTGAGGTCTTCCGTCACGACGGGCAAATGCTCTATAGATTTGATCCAAGCAAGATTAAAGGCGCGACCTTTGGCCATCCATCGGGTATGTGGGTTGATGCAGGCCATAGCCTTTACGTGGTGGATTCTCAGAGCCATCGCGTAGGAATGTTTCAAATCAAGGCGGAGAAAGTTCTGCGTTGACTATCAGCGGTCGCACCATCTCTGCACGGTCAAGAATCGTCGTATCGAATCATCGCGAGTCAAGCATCGGGGCGTTGTTGAAATATCGCCGCCATAACACTCAAACTCCCCGTCCTTCTGGCAAACCGACGGCGCAAGCTTGCGCAAGGCCGCAACACGCGGGAAGGCGATATCATAATGTCCGAGGCCGAAGCCTCGTCGGAATATGCCCATGATCTCGCCCTCAAGCACCCTGTTCCCTTTCAAGCAGCGCAAGCCCGTTCCACACCAGTTCGTGCTCGACGCGATTGCTCCGATGGCGCCGTACACTCGCCCCATGTTCGGTTGCCTCGCAGTCTACGTGAAGGGCAAAATCGTTTTGATCCTGCGGGACAAACGCGAGAACAGGGCTGACAACGGGGTATGGCTTGCCACTACCGAAGAGCACCACGACAGCCTGCGTCGCGAGTTCCCCAACCTGCGATCTATTCAGGTGTTGCGGAAGCCGGTAACCGGTTGGCAGGTGCTTCCGGCCGATGCCCCGGATTTTGAAGAAACCGCGCTGCGCGCTTGCGAACTCCTCCTCGCTGGAGATCCTCGAATCGGAAAAGTGCCGGGATCGCGTCGCCCCGCGTTCTCAGGCAGGAAAACGCCGAAATCGTCGCAGCGGGTGCCAGCAGGGAGAGCTGCGAAACCTCATGCGCTTCGTGACTGAAAGCGCGAGCACCGGTATAACCATCCCGCTCCGTATACAGGCCGATCGAGATAGCGCCCTTCGAGAATCACAGCCGAAGCGAACCGTTAACTGGTTGGCTGCGTTCGCTTAAGCAGTGTGGTTGGTCGGCGATTCGACGTGCTCTGATCCTGAGCTCAACGGGATCCTAGGCGAGGTGGGAAAGGTGAGTGAAGCCGCGCTACCATTGTTGCTGCAGAAGCGTTTCCAAGCAAGGGCGATGCGATCATGACGCGGATGCCGTCTGTTGCACATCGACGTACCATCATTGCCGCCAGCACGGTGCTTGACGGTAAGGGCCATGTGCTCGACGACACTCGCATCGTCATCGAAGATTCGACCATTGTCGCGCTCGATCCGAATGCGAAACCGGTGGACTACGACCTGCGCGGCCTGACCGTGTTACCAGGCTGGATTGATGCTCACGTTCACCTTACCTGGCGCTTCGGCCCGGACGGAAAAAATGCGGGTCAGGGTGGCACAACCCAGGAAGCAACGTATGCCGCCGCCGCGAATGCATGGTTGACATTGCTGGCGGGTTTCACAACCGTGCAAGATGTCGGCTCGGCGGCCGCGATTCCGCTGCGCGATGCTATTGCGCGAGGTAGCCTTCCAGGTCCGCGGATCTTGACCGCCAGAGAGCCCTTGATGGGGCGAGGTGAGCAGACGGGGACCCCGGAGGAAATCCGCACCTTCGTTCGAAAACAAAAAGAAGCTGGCGCCGATCTAATTAAAATCTACGCTTCCGGAGGTATGACCCGCGGAACCATGACGCTGTCGGAAGAGCAATTGAAAACGGCGTGCGGCGAGGCCAGGAAACTGGGGCTGCGCTCGCTGGTGCACGCTTATCGCGATGCGGTTCGCGCCGCAACGCTTGCGGGTTGCACACAGGTCGAGCACGGATTGGGAGCATCGGACGATGATCTACGACTGATGGCGGAGAGCGGCACCTATCTAGATCCCCAGGCCGGGTTGCTGCTCGAAACCTACCTTCAGTATAAGGACCGATATCTTGCTCCACCGTACTATACGGAAGAAGGCTTCGCAGCAATGAAGGATCTCATCCTTGCACACCAGGAGTTCATCCGGCGCGCCCTGCGGATTCGGGGCCTGAAGCTGGTTTTCGGTACCGATGCCGTTGCGGGCGCACATGGCCGTAACGCCGAAGACCTCATTCACCGTGTGAACGACTGCGGAATTGACCCGATGGCTGCCCTGGTCTCGGCCAATTCGCTGGGAGCAGAAGCCATCGGCATGGCCGATCAGATCGGCGCAATCGCGCCCGGCTTCGAAGCCGATATCATCGCCCTGGATGGAAATCCGTTGACCGACATCGATGCGGTTCGGCGGGTCGTCTTTGTGATGAAGAGCGGCGTCGTTTATAAGAATTGGCACCAGGCTTCGACATCGATGCCTCGTTGAGTGAGCCGAGTCGCAGTCGACGACCCTTCGAAGGTGCACAATCGCCAGAGCCCCTACTGCGAAATCATCCCGATCGTCCCCAGCCACGTCTCTACCAGCTGGGGCCACTCCGTGATCGGAAGCTCCGTGCGCCGCAGCCCAAAGCCGTGCCCCCCGTGCGCATAGAGATGCATCTCCACGGGAACTCCAGCTTTCTTCAGCGCAGCGTAATAAACCAGCGAGTTCTTCACGGTGTCGATCGGGTCATCTTCCGCCTGCAGCAAAAACGTGGGTGGCGTCTGGCGGGTAACCGGAATATACGGATTCAACTCAAAATCTTTGGAGGTGTGCTCCAGCATATGTCCCGGATAAAGAGCCACGCCAAAGTCCGGCCGGCAACTTTGTTGATCCGCCGCATCGACAGCCGGATACAATCGCCGCTGAAAATGCGTGCTGATTGCCGCTACCAAGTGTCCGCCTGCCGAAAACCCAAGCACCCCAATCTTGTGCGCATCGATGTGCCACTCCGCGGCGTGAAAACGCACCAGTCCCACCGTCCTCTGCGCATCTTGCAACGCCATGGGCGATTTCGGGTACGCCCCTGATCTCGGAGACAGGTGCTCGCCAGGCACGCGATACTTCAACAGCACACACGTGATTCCTTTGGAGGTCAGCCAGTCACAGACTTCCGTACCTTCCAGATCGATGTACAGAACCCAATAGCCACCGCCGGGAAACACGACTACCGCAGCGCCCGTATTCTGCCCCTGCGGCGAATAGACCGTCATCGTAGGCCGCGAAACCTTGCCCACCACAACCGCACCCGGCGGGCCCTCACCAACCGTCGTCTTGTACTCAGGCCCCGCGAAAGGCGGCGCATCAGGCGCCGCTTCCGGCCA
>JASHSL010000134.1 GCA_030040855.1 Terriglobales bacterium | reverse complement strand
GAAGATTCGCGCCGTTCGCGAGGCTGCGCGCAAGACGGGGGTAGGGCTGGTGCTGAATGCCCGCACCGACGTGTACCTGGCTGAGGTCGGGGCACCGGAGTCGTGGTACGGCGAAGCCATCCTGCGGGCGCGAGCCTACCGGGATGCCGGGGCGGATTGTATTTTTGTGCCGGGATTGCGAGACCCAGAGACGATCTCCCGGTTGGTTCGGGAGGTCGAATGCCCGGTGAATATCTTGGCCGGCCCGGGGTTTCCCTCAGTGCCGGAACTGGAAAAGCTCGGAGTGGCGCGGGTGAGCCTGGGGTCGGGGGTGATGCGCGCCACCCTGGGCCTGGTGCGTCAGATCGCCGAGGAACTGAAGAGCTCCGGCACCTATCGCGCCCTTGAAAACGCTCCGGCTTACGCCGAAGTCAACCAACTGTTCACCAGCCTTGCCCTCAGAATGCACGGCCCGGGATAGGGGTTCGCGGGCGCCGCTCCGAGCCCCGCGATGTACTATGGAGTGGTGCAAGGGCTGCCCCAAACCGTTCTCGCCTACATCTTGAAACATGGACTGCTCCGAGCGGGCGATCGGGTGGGAGTCGCCGTCTCGGGCGGCGCGGATTCGGTGGCGCTGGCTCGTTTGCTGCTCGACCTGCGTGCGCAGATCGGAATCGTTCTGGCCGTGGTTCATTTCAATCACCGGCTGCGGGGAAGCGAATCCGACGAGGATGAACGCTTCGTGGCCGGCTGGGCCGAGTGTCACCAGCTGGAATTTCACTCGGAAAACGCGAACGTGGCCGCCTGCGCTTGCGAACGAGGTCTGAGCCTCGAAGCCGCCGGGCGCGAGCTGCGCTATCAATACTTTTACCGCCTGCTTGAGGGAAAACTGAACCGCATTGCCACCGCCCATACCTTGGACGATCAGGCGGAAACGGTGCTGCTCAAAATCTCACGCGGCGCCGGGAGTCGCGGCCTTGCGGGAATTTATCCCGTGTTGCAGGTGCCTGGACGGCAGCCGGTCGAAGACCCGCGAGCCCTCCCTCGAGCAGGCTCGGCAGCCATTGTCCGTCCTCTGCTTTCGATCAAGCGCCAGCAGGTTCGGGAATACCTCGGCGCGATCGGCCAGACCTGGCGGGAAGACCCGAGTAACGAGGATCTGCGCCACGCGCGAAATCGCGTTCGCCGGACGATCCTGCCCTGCCTCGAGCGTGATCTCAATCCCGCGGTGCGGGAGGCGCTGGCGGAAACGGCGGAGATCGCACGCGGCGAGGAGGAATACTGGAAACAGGAAACCGAACGCCTGCTCCGATCGGCTGGGGTTGCGCCGGAGGCGGGCAACCCGGCGGGGACGGGCACCCGGGGTGGCCTGCGATGCGACCAGCTCCGGTCCTTGCCGGTTGCGCTAGGGCGGCGGCTGGTGCGGCATGCCGCGGAATCCGTCGGGCTCGATCTTCAATTCCGCCACGTGGAGGAGATTCTCGGCCTGGTCCAGAGGCGGGCGCAATCCGAGAAAACCCTGGTGCTGCCGGGCGGCTGGACGGCTCGCCTGTCCGAAACACAGGTACAGTTTGCCGAACCGCGCCTCTCCCCAGCTGCGCCCGACTATGAGTACCGCTTAAGCGTACCCGGTTCGATCGAAGTTCCGCAAACTGGATCCCGCTTTGAGGCGCTTTTGGTTTCGCCCGCGTCCGGCGAAGGGTATAATCCCGATGATTTGCTCGATCCGGCTCGATTGAGCGCAGAGCTTCGCGTCCGAAACTGGCGTCCGGGAGACCGTTTCTGGCCGGCCCATCGCAAAGCACCGAAGAAGATGAAGGAGCTGCTCGAAGAACGTCACTTGCGCGGAATGGAGCGAAAGGGATGGCCGGTGGTGGTGAATGGAGCAGACCTGGTTTGGGTGCGCGGTTTTGCCGTGCCTCGCCGCTTGCGGCCTCGGGATGGTAGCCAAGCCCTGTGGATTCGAGAAGTTAGATTGGAGTCGGCGTAGCTGAGCCGAGACGCTCGGGGGCGGGACGGCTCCGCTATGCTCCATATATGAATCAAGTCGCAAGAGTGCCCGAGTTGCGAGTGGTCATTTCGGTAGAACAACTGCAAAAGCGCGTGCGGGAATTGGCCCGCCAAATCTCCGATGACTACCAGGGCAGGACGGTGCATACCTTAGCCATGCTGGAGAACGGCTTCATGTTCATGGCCGACCTGGTACGCGCTATGGACGTGCCGGTGATCTGTCAATTTATCAAGCCGCAATATCGCCGCCACTTGGAGGGCAAGCCTGAGGGCTTTCTGGAGATTTTTTTTAGCCATGATGCCGATATTCGCGGCCAGCATGTCCTGCTGGTTGAAGGCATTATCCACTCCGGGGTAACGACCGAGTTCCTGGTGAGCGACTTGCTCGGCCGGGGGGCGGCTTCGGTGAAGGTAGTCACCTTGCTCGACCGCCAGACAGCGCGCCGCGTGCCCTTTCAGCCCGACTATTTCGGGTTCCTGGTGGATGACGGGTTTCTGGTGGGTTACGGGCTCAGCTCAGCCGCCCAAACCGAGCGGAACCTGGCTTTTATCGGCAGCTTAGGCTGAGAGATACCTGCGGCTCGTATGACTTAAGTTATTGCCGCAGGCGGGTTTCTTTTTCCTCAATTCGGGTTACAATAGCTCAGCGGGTAATTCCTTCGATCCAAATTCCGCCCTAGGGCATCTAAGCAGCTGAGGTGCCTGCTTTTCGTCAAGAACAGGCGCCAGGTTCCGGGGAGCTTTTGCAGTGAATTCGACAGTCAAGACGGTGGTGTTCTGGCTCGTGATCGTGCTTTCGGCCTTCCTGCTGTGGCAGGTGGTCAAAGCCGGATCAACCGATCAAAAGGATAAGCAGATCAACTTCTCCCAATTCCTGGCAGAGGTCGAACAGGGCAGTGTCAAGGAAGTGACCATCATCGGCCAGGAGGTGCGCGGAAAGACCCAAGACGGCTCTTTTCACACCACCGCGCCGGCCAACTATCCCGACATGATCAAGATGCTCCGCGACAAGGGCGTGAGCATCACCATTCGCGACGTGAGCAACGGCAGCTGGCCCAGCTGGCTGCTCAACCTGGCCCCCCTCATCTTGCTGGCTGCCCTGTGGTTTTTCATGATTCGCCAGATGCAGACCGGCGGCAATAAGGCACTCTCGTTTGGCAAGAGCCGGGCCCGTCTACTCTCCATGCAGCAAAAGAAGGTTACGTTTAAGGACGTGGCCGGGGTGGATGAGGCGAAGGAAGAACTGCGGGAGATTATCGAGTTCCTGCGCGAGGCGCAGAAATTTCAAAAGCTGGGCGGACGAATTCCCAAGGGTGTGTTGTTGGTGGGACCTCCGGGAACGGGCAAGACTTTGCTGGCGCGGGCCGTGGCCGGGGAAGCGAACGTGCCGTTCTTTTCCATTTCGGGGTCCGATTTTGTCGAGATGTTTGTTGGGGTGGGCGCGAGCCGTGTGCGCGATCTGTTCGAACAAGGCAAAAAGAATGCCCCCTGCATCATCTTCATCGACGAAATCGATGCCGTCGGGCGGCATCGCGGCGCCGGCCTCGGTGGCGGCCACGACGAACGGGAGCAGACCCTAAACCAACTGCTGGTCGAGATGGATGGTTTCGAGTCGAACGAGGGCGTCATTTTGATGGCGGCCACCAACCGGCCCGATGTGCTTGATCCCGCGCTTCTGCGGCCGGGACGCTTTGACCGCCGGGTGGTGGTCAGCCGTCCGGATGTACGCGGAAGAGAAGAGATTCTGCGGGTCCACACCCGGAAGATTCCCTTGGCCGATGACGTGGATCTTTCCGTGCTTGCCCGCGGCACCCCCGGCTTCTCCGGCGCCGACCTGGCCAACATGGTCAATGAAGCTGCCCTGGGCGCGGCGCGGCAAAATCGCAAAGCCGTCCTCATGTATGACTTCGAAATCGCCAAAGACAAAGTCTTGATGGGGGTGGAGCGCAAGTCCCTCCTGCTTTCCGAAGAAGAAAAGAAGGTGACCGCGTACCACGAGGCCGGGCACGCACTGGTTGCGACCAAGCTACCGCATTCCGATCCTTTGCATAAGGTCACCATCATTCCCCGCGGCATGGCGCTCGGGGTGACCATGCAGTTGCCCATCGACGACAAGCACAACTACACCAAGGAGTATCTCGAGACCGAAATCGCCATCATGATGGGTGGGCGGCTGGCCGAAGAGATGTTTCTCAACCAGATGAGCACTGGCGCCGGCAACGATATCGAGCGGGCCACAGAAATGGCTCGCAAGATGGTCTGTGAGTTCGGCATGAGCGACCTGGGGCCGTTGACCTTCGGTAAGAAAGAAGAGCAAATCTTTCTCGGCCGGGAAATCGCCCAGCACCGCGATTACAGCGAGGCCACAGCGATCAAGATCGATGAGGAAGTTCGGCGCATCGTCAATGAAGGCTACATGCGAGCCAAGAACGTTCTGGGGGAGAATCACGAGACCCTGGTGAAGATTGCCATGGCGCTGCTCGAACGTGAAGTCCTCGATGCCAATGAGATCAAAATGCTCATCGAAGGCAAGGAACTTCCGAAGATTACGGCTCCGCCTAAATCCGATGAGGCGGTGCAGCAGGTGCTGAAGCCGGAGCCCGGACGCGCAGGAATTGCCAAGGGTGGAGAAAGCCCGGCGCGAGCCTAACCAGCGGATTCTTCCGCCGGCATTCCTTTCAGAGTAGAAACCGAAGACGGTCCCCCTGCTGTGGCCAGGCAGGGGATTTCCCTCGTCTTACTTCTCCACGTTGGGCTTATTCCATGTTGGAGCCCATGGGCTGATAGCGGTACTTCCTGCCATCCCAGAAAATGACCGAGGCCATGCCGCTCTCGCCCGTCTCATCCATGAAGATCGCCGTGTGTAGTTTTCTTCTCAGCTTTAACCTTTTCACGTAGATCTGTTTAAAAGGCGTGTTCACAATCATGAACTTCGCCGCGGGATTGGGCGAGCGCCAGGCTTGCGGCCCGGCTCCGTGAATGATCAGCAGGGAATAGCCTCGGTGCTCAAGATCTGTCGAGGCAAATTGGGTAGTGAGCTTGGGATTACCGAAGCCAAAAAAGGCATCGTAGGGATCGACGACCTTGTACTGATTTTCCCCCTCGTCCATCATGGGACTGGTGCAGCGTGCAGGAATGACGATGTCCTGGACGCCATCGTCGTTGAAGTCTCCCTCAAGCGCTGGCATGCCCACCAGCACGCAATTCGATCCGAATGCCTGGGTGACGAATTCATTGGTGATGGTGGGATTGGGAGAAGAGGTTTGCCCTTGAAGGGTTGTGCCCAAGGCGAAAGCCGCCGTAAGCAGACAGATGACAAATCGTGGGGAAGTCATAGGGCTACTCTAGATGGCTTTACCCAACCCTTCCTAGGGAAAGTAACGCTGCGGGCGGTACGAAAGTCACCTCGAACAGGATGACCCCCCAACCCTCAACCGGCCCGAGGGGTTGACCGCCGCTTGTCAAAGTGTTGCCAGCCTTGGGGCGCGAGCTCCACGCGCTTGCCTTGACTGATCAAGAGAATGCGCCGGTCGGCCCGGATGCGACCGATGGCGGTGATAGCAGAACCGGCGATTCGGGAGGGAACCCGCACGCCCGCGGGAGCGGTGAACAGCAGCTCGTAATCCTCACCACCGTCGAGAGCGAATCTGCGGTCCACCGCGGTCGCCGGTTTCCCCAGACTGGCCAGGGGAATCGCCTCGGCCTCAATCTCCGCCCCCACCCGACTTTCAGCACAAATGTGGGCGAGATCGATCGACAGCCCATCGCTCAGGTCAATCATGGCCGAAGCGATGGCTCGTTGCCGCAGGAACTGGCCCACTCGCACTCGCGGCATGGGGTGGAAATGTTGGGGAAAATCCTGCGCCCGCAGCTTGCGGCCGGAGAAAAGCAAATGGAGGGCAGCCGCGGCGCCGCCGAGCGTGCCGGTCACGTAGATGCGGTCTTCGGCGCGGGCGCCGGAACGACGGATAGCCTGGTCGCGCGGCACCGATCCGACCACAACAATATCGATGAGCACGCGCCCGGGCGACTCCGAGGTGTCCCCTCCCGCCAGGCTGACCTTGAACGTGTCGGCCAAGCTGAGCAGGCCTCGCAAAAATCCATTCACCCACGCCTCGGGCAGAGTTGGCGGCAGCGCCAAGGAAAGGAAGGCGGCGATCGGTTG
>JASHSL010000133.1 GCA_030040855.1 Terriglobales bacterium | reverse complement strand
ACCCGAAACGGCCATCCGCACACTTATATCGATCTCGACGTGGACAAAGGTTCGCAAGCGATGCTCGATCGCTTTTCGGTGAAAGTGGAGGAGATTCCGGTTGTGATCTGCAACGGCAAGACCGTGCTGCGAAATCCCTCGACGCACGAACTGGCGCGCTGCCTGGGGTTCAATTACTCAATCGAACCTACGGAAGTTCGCGACGTCGTGATTGTGGGCGCAGGACCGGCCGGTCTGGCCGCCGCCGTTTACGCGGCTTCGGAAGGCCTTGATGTGCTCGTGATTGAAACCGAGGCGCCCGGTGGTCAGGCAGGATCGAGCTCAAAGATCGAAAATTACCTTGGCTTCCCGATGGGAGTTTCGGGGCTCGAGCTAACTAATCGCGCAGCGACGCAGGCGCAGAAATTTGGCGCGAAGATGATGATCGCTTCGCACGTGACACGGTTGAACTGCGATCAACGGCCATACGAGGTCAAGCTGGATGATGGACGGACTATTCCGGCGAAGACGATCGTCATCGCCAGCGGGGCGCAGTACAACAAGCCACGCATCGAGAACCTCGCGAACTTCGATGGCCTGGGCGTGTATTACGGGGCAACCTTCCTTGAATCTCAACTTTGTGGCAATGAAGAAGTCATCGTCATCGGCGGCGGTAATTCGGCGGGACAGGCTGCGGTGTTCTTGTCCCTGACTGCAAGTAAGGTACACATGCTGGTGCGGTCGAATTGCTTGTCGGACACAATGTCGCGCTACTTGATTCAACGGATCGAAGAGAATCCCAAGATCGACTTACGTTACTGCACGGAGATCGTCGCGCTCGAAGGCGACACCCAATTGGAACGTGTGACCTGGCGCGATAAAAACTCCGGGGTAACCGAGTCCCATCCGATCCGCCACGTGTTCATCATGGCCGGAGCCTCGCCGCGCACAGACTGGCTGAGAGGATGCCTGGCACTCGATGATAAAGGATTCATTCTCACCGGACGCGACCTTGATCCCGTGGCGAAAGAGGTCGGATGGATGCTCGATCGCCGCCCGCAGATGCTCGAAACCAGCCTCCCGGGAGTTTTTGCAGTGGGCGATGTGCGCGCAAATAGCGTCAAGCGCGTCGCATCAGCGGTGGGCGAGGGAGCGATCGCGGTGTCTCTCGTTCATCGGACGCTGGCGGAGTTGTAAGAACTTCTTCGCCGCGGCTTTCAGATGGAAACTCGTCTCCCATTTGGAGCGTAACACCTCCTAAGCTCCTCACCAGGAGGAGACATGACCTCGCTCAGCAAGACCGCCAGGGTTGCGGGGCTCCTATACGATCAAGGTTTTGGGAATGTAAATGAGGCGCACCATGCCAAACAGTGAGCTCAAAACGGTTATCCGTTTTTGGCTTTTAGGAAATCGATGGCTATGCTCATTCTATGCGGTGTTGACAGCACGACCGAGCCTATTGTTGAAACCCAAACCACCAAACCATTCAGGCAAACAGGTCTGGTCTTGTTCACTTAAGTAGGGCAAGACATGGCGAACGATTCGTACCATTGTCAGAATTGCGCAGCAGAAAATGCCGACAGCGCCGGTTATCCACAACTCGTTCATTTCCTCAATGATAACGCGCTGGTGAGCGAGTTGTGCGCCATCTCTTGCGGTAACTGACGAAACATCCTGATATCGCTCATTGGCAATGCCAATCACTGTTCCTCGCAGATTTCACCATTAGCACAAGAAAAGCCGCATAAGCTAATATCTTCCTGTTCTCCTTCCTTCGAAAGGGAGCACACGAGCGCCTCCGTGCGGGCTGCAATGGAGGAAACTCGTGGGACTGTTTCGAAAGAAAGATTCTCGATTCTACTGCGACGAAAATAGGGCTCAGCGGGGCGGGTTTCAGCAGCCGGTTGCGTTCGGCCGCCTGCGCTTCCACCACGACCACGCGCGAGCTGGGCTGCTGCGCCCCAGCTTCGTTCCTCCGAAGCCAATCCGTGAACTGCGTGATTTAACCCGTCACCGGCTTTTCCTTCGATGAGAGGTGAGGCGGTTCCAGCTTGCCTTCCAACGCCGGTTCCCTGTCACCCTGCGCGCTAGATTTTGGCCGGTAAATTGCCGATCAGTTGGGAGCAGACTCCGACACAGGAGCGGAAGCGTCACTGGCGGCAAATCGGGTGGGCTGCGGACGATAACCATTCCTGGTGCGAATGTGATACTTTTTCAAGTCGCCCGTAAGTTTCACGCTGATGGCGCGCCAGCCGAGATTGGGATTGGGTTGGGGATAGTAGCTCAGAGAATACAGATGGGCCAAGTCATCGCGGATGGAAGAAAAGGCCCGCCTTTCATCGCGCCAGCTCTTGGCAAAGTAGGCCTTGCCTCCGGTTGCTGCCGTCATGCGTTCAAACACGGCGGTGGAGACCGGCTCCAGCTTGGCTTGCTGGGTGGCAATCATGTAGACCGGGATTCCCGTCGATTGCGCCAACTCGGCGACGTCTTCGGGAGGCACCATGCTGGCGTTGTCTGGACCGTTAGAAAAAACCACCACCACCTTTCGCCCGGTAAACTTGGCTGCGTCCTTGAGGGTTAGCAAAAGACAGTTGTACAGCGCAGCATCGTCCCCGGCTACGGTCGTCCTCACCCCACGCAACAACAGAGAACGATCAGCGGTCAGGGGAGTCGCACGCAAGAGATTGCGGCTATAGGAATAAAAGGCGACCTTGTCGGCGGTCTCAAGGGAGCGCACAAAATCGGCGATCGCATCCTGGGCAAAGACAAAGCCGCGATACATGTAGTTGCTGGTATCGAAAAGAATGAACACGTCCGCCCCAGCCACCAGGGAACCGAGGGTTCGAGGTTCGACCGCAGCAGGTTCCGCCGAAGAGTTGCCGCCGGTAGGAGTAAGGTCCACCACTTTGCGAGTCGGCTCATTTCCTTCCGCAAAGGTGGCAATCTTCTGCGCAATGCCATCTTCGGTGATCGAGAAATCCTGAGGCCGAAGGCCGGTGACGTAATCCCCTTTGCTGTCGGTCACAGCCACATTGAGCTGCACCATGTCCACGATGACGTGAATGTGCGGTTCGGTCTCCTGGGCCTGAAGTCTCAAACTCCAGCCGGCGACCAGAAGACACCCCAGAACTAGAAAACAGGTTCTTGCCATAACGCAACCTTCTCCCAAGCTTGATCCCTCACAGGCCGCCTTTTGGTAACAAGGCTATCTTGCCCTGGCGAAACTCTTCGCCGGTTTCCCGCAAGGCGCGAAGAATGGCCGGCCAGTCCTCAAAATCCGTCGCGAAAATCTTTTCCACCATGCGGCGCGTCAGTTCCGGAGCAAAGCGGTTCAACATCACCGGAGAATAGCCCGACTCATCGAGCAAGCGCGCCCAATAGAGATTATTGGAATCCCAAGTCTCGGCCAACAGACGGCTGGAATAGCCCTCGAAAGCCGGGAATGGTCTGACGTTCAACAACTCTCGGGCGTAGGTCTGGGCCAGGATGGGATGAGGAACGCCAAAATCCTCCGATAACCGCTCCCAGCTCACTTCCTGCGGATGGGATTGGCATAGAGCTTCCAGTTCCTGAGCGGCGGGGCCCACGGATTCGATGTTTCCGGGATGGCGGCGGCGAAATTCCGCCGCCAGGTAAAACGCGTCGGCGGGGGAAATTTGGCCCGACACATCCGCCAGCTGACCCGCATGCAGTGCCTCCTCCAGCCGCTCCAGAAACTGCGGCGTCATGCGGTCGGAAAGAATCTCCCGGATCTCGCTGCGCATGTCGGGTTGTTGCTGGGAAGTCCGCAGCAGCTCCTCTCCGGCTCGCTGGTAGAGGGCGACGGCGTGCAGTTCATCGCGGCTCACACTCCACCAACGCGGCAGAATGGAATTCACCAGCAGCCCCGGGACTAATTCCCTCCAGATCAAGGCTTGCACGTTTTCCGGACTGATGAAGTCCTGTTCCGCGTTGGCCAGCACGTAGGGCAAGTCGGCGAGCGAGCCCACCAAATGGGCTCCGCCGCCCGCCGGAGAGCCTTCTCCGAACAACAAGGGAGCCTGCCAGACGCGCTCCACCCCGGCCACGGTGTCCCCCGAGAAGTCATGGGAGCGCACGAACAGGGGATTGTGATGCAGCATCTGGGCCCCCGGAGGCTCGTAATAAGCGTAATTCAAGCCCACCAGAGTGTCGCGGAAGAAGGGAGAGAGCTGGCCGCGCGCCTGTTCCAATTGTTCGGGGGAAGCCTGGGACTTGATCAGCTTGGTCAAGTCGGTTCGCATTTCGAGCTCGGTGTGACGGTTGTTGTAGATGCCCGCCGCCCATTCCGTCCTCTCGGAATTGGTGAAGATGGGGCGCGGCATTTCAAATTCTGCGAGCTCCCGCGCCAGGGGAAGATACGTACTGCCCTGGGCTTTTCCTTGCGCCATCTCCTTCAAACCGTTGCCGAGCGCCAGGATGGTGTCGAGGGAAACCAGGCGTTGTCCCTCGATGGCCGTGCGCATCCGGGTGGCCAGCTCTTCATGCATCTGTTGCCCCTCGGGAGTCGACTGCCGGGGCCCTGCCAACAACTCGATGATGTCGTCCTCGGAAGCCTTCGCGTTCCCCGAGGCAGCCACCAGC
>JASHSL010000132.1 GCA_030040855.1 Terriglobales bacterium | reverse complement strand
AACGATGTTGTGCATCAACCGAACGCCCGGGATTTTCTGGCATTGATCTCGCTGGCGCCGGGCGTCACGATGGAATCTGCAGAAGCGGCGCTCGACGCCATCATCCGCCGCCTCGACGCGCAGGATCCTTCCTTGCCAAGGCGCACGGACAAAGGCAGACGCGTCACCTTATTGCCCGCGGGCACGAGCGTCCCCATCCCGCGGAAATTGAAGCCCGCGTTGATCGGATTCTTTGTTGCGCTCATGGGTCTGATTGTCACGCTGGCGTGCATGAACTTGGCCAACATGTTGCTGGCGCGAGGAGCCAATCGGCGCAAGGAGTTGGCGATTCGCTTGTCGGTCGGCGCCAGCCGTTGCCGGCTGATCCGGCAGATGATGAGCGAAGGCATTTTGCTGTCCCTGCTGGGCGGGGTCGCGGGTTTCGGGCTGGCGTATGGCCTCGGGGTGTTGAATGCGCACTTCACGACGCCCACCACGCTGCCGGTTGAAAGCGATTTTTACTTGAATTGGCAGGCGGCTGCCTTCGCCTTCGGCCTGGCGATTGTGTGTGGCATCGGCTTCACGCTTGCGCCCGCCTTCGAGGCGACGAAAACCGATCTGGCCCCAGCCCTCAAAGAGGGCTCGGCGCTTCAATTGCCGGGTTACCGGCGCCTTGGCCTGCGCAATTTGCTGATGCTCGCGCAGGTTGCGGCTTCGCTCATGCTGCTGCTGATGACCGGATTCCTGGTCATCGGAATTAGCAAGTCGAGCAGCCTCAAGACCAACTTCGCTCCTAACCGCATGGATCTCTTCTCGCTTGATCCCGTGCGCGACGGCTATGCGCCCGACAGAGCGCAAGCTCTTTTTGAGAAACTTCCCGAAGAGCTCAAAACTGTGCCCGGGGTGCGCAGCGTCGCCCTGGCGGCGCAGCCGCCGTTTTCAAGCGAGGTGGAACCCACGCCGCTGTCTGCCGAAGACGCGCCGGGTGCCTCACCGGTCCTGCAGGGGGTACTCGAGGAGACTGTGGGTGCAGGCTATTTTGCCGCTTTCAGCGAGCCGATCCTGGCGGGCCGCGAGTTCGTCGAAGCGGATCAGAGGAGCCACCCAGACGGGTCCAAGAGTTTGCCCGCGGTGCTGAACCAGAGTGCCGCCCGCGGATTCTTCGGAAATGGAAATGCGATCGGTAAACGGGTGCGAGACGACAAGCAGTCCTATGAGGTGGTCGGCGTGGTCCCCGACCTGAAAGATGTAGTGGGATTCAGCCAATCCATCCTTTATTTGCCCCTCACCGCGGGCGATTTCGCGCGGCCGCCGGCGGGGGGCCTGACCGTGCTGGTGCGCGCAGATGGCGGAACCGATACGCTGAGGGCGCTGCAGAGCAAAATCGCGTTGATGGACCCCGATCTCAACGTTTTCAATGTGCAAACCCTGGCCGCTTATTTGGACCGCAGCCGGGCCGCCTTGCGCTTCTCGCTTCAAACCTACGGTGGAATGGGAGTATTCGGCCTGGTGTTGGCCGCAATCGGGCTGGCCGGCGTCACGGCCTACGCGGTCGCACAGCGACGCAGCGAGATCGCCATTCGCATGGCCTTAGGCGCCGGCAGGGCGCAGGTGCTTCGGCTGGTGATGCGCGAGGGCACGGCTCTGGTAGGCGCGGGAACAGTTCTCGGATTCTTGGGAGCCATCGGGCTGGCCAAGATAGTTTCGGCGCTGGCGAACATGTTCAGCGACGCGTTGAAGGTCGGTACCAACGATCCTCGCCTGCTCGTCGGCGCGCCGCTGCTGCTGGCTGGGGTGGCGCTGCTGTCCTGTTACGTGCCGGCGCGCAGGGCGACGAAAATCGATCCCCTGGAAGTACTGCGTCAGGGATAGCGCGGCCACCTGCTAGTCGCCGATTAGCGAGATCAACGGCAAGCAGCGCCGCCCCGACAACCTGGATCGGCAGATAACTGATGTGAAACAACCCGCGAACTGTACCTGCCCCAGTCATGATCAGTAGCGTAAGGAAGAGCCAACGCTGCGGCCACCCAAGAAATTGCGGGGCCGAATCAACCAGGGGTCAAGACCCGTCTCGATTTCATACCTACCTCCGAGACAGCTGCTTCAGAAGGACGCTCAAAGCATTATGCTCCGAGTCGCGATTTCTCAACCCGCTGCCCATACCATCCACGCTTCGTTCCTCGAGATCTCATGCGTGTTTTGTCCTCGGCGATAGGATGCAAAGATGAAGCGCAGCCAGGCCGTCTCCATGCTTGTTGGGGCCCGTCTATCTGTTCATGGGCGAGTTCTTACAGCCTTGCCGGTATCCGTGTGCGCTCCTTTTCGACCCACGGCTCCGCGGCTTTTTGAACACTCAAAAAAGAGCCCTGAGTACGCTCGACCGATCGTAGCCAGGGCATCTGCCAGAACTGCTTGAGTGAGGTCAGTCGCCGTATGTGCCGGTGGCCGGCGTTGGGTGGTCACTTTGAGCGTAGTCAGCGGATGCCTCGCCGCTAGCGTCCTGAGCACCCGTATTTTCCAGGATCTGCCTACCCAGCGTGACCCACTTGGAATCATCACAGTGCGCTGACAGCAAAATTCCTCCCTTCAAGATACGGCCCTCGTAGCGCTGGGCTTCGTACTCTGGCACTCCCAGGCCGACTAGCCCGCCGGTGATGCCGCCCAGGGCCCCTCCGACACCGACGCCGGCAAGAGCAGCCACGATGGGTCCAGCGGCGACCCGTGGACCGATCCCCGGGATCGCCAAAGCACCGATGCCCGCCAGCCAGCCCAAGGCCACCCAGGACGGCGCCAGAGCCGGCACCGGCCGCGGCGTCCTCGGGTGCTTTCGTCGCTTTTACCGTTGCCAGCTCCTTCTGGCCCAGGTTCTCAGGGAAAAGCACAGAGATGTCCTCATGCCTAAACCCCGCGATCCTCAATTCGTTGAGGGCGGATTCAAGATTCGCCATATGCATGTAAATTCCGAATACTGCGGTGTTTTTTCCTGCCATCTTTCAGCTCCTTTTTTTGGCTTTAGCACCTAGTTTGAGGCCGCTCGTCCGAGCCAGGAATCCGGTCGAGGCTCTAAGCGGGGATCATTTTTCGGATAGGGCGATTAAGGTCAGAGCAAAGCTGCAGTTGGTCAGAAGACGGCTCGGAAACCCCGTCCGATCACAACCATTCCCCCATGACCCGACAGAACCAAATCGATGCCTAGCGGAAGATCCCGCGCCCATACAGGAAAGACTGTAGAGCCTAGGATGGCGGTTTCTGATAGCAATGAGGGGTTCAGGCAAAAATACCGTCTGCCCCCGGTATCGAAAGCGGTGGCTGTTGTGCTTCGGGCACCTTTGCCTGGACCTTGAACGATACGTGCGCGATCGACCCAGAATCCGTGTTCAGCGGTAAAACCGGCATTCGGCTACTTTCAGCGCTTCGCGTTTGGCTGCACCTCTAGCACCTTGGACGTGGGGAGCGGCAACGGGGTAAACATGTCAGAAAAGGAAAAAGCGAACATCTTAATGGTGGACGATCAGCCAGCCAAGTTGCTCACCTATGAAGTGATCTTGCGTGAACTCAACGAGAACCTTATCCGCTCGACCTCTGCCAAGGAGGCCATGGAGCAACTGCTCAGAAATGAGGTTGCGGTCGTGCTGATGGACGTCAGTATGCCGGATCTCGATGGCTTTGAGCTAGCCGATATGATTCGTCAGCATCCCCGTTTCGAGAGGACGGCGATTATTTTTATTTCTGGCGTCCGCCTGACGGACGTGGACCGGATCAAGGGGTATCAGCGTGGTGCCGTGGATTACATCACCGTTCCGGTTGTTCCGGAACTGCTGCGAGCGAAGGTCAGCATCTTTTGTGAACTTCACCGTAAGACTCACCAATTGGAACGGTTGAACCGGGAGTTGGAGCAAAGAGTGAAGGAGCGGACGGACGAGCTAGACAGAAAGGCCGAAGCGCTGCAGCAACTCAATACCGAGCAGCTTCAAAAGAACCTGGAGATGGACGCTATCTTGCAAACTGCTCCCGACATTATCTTCAGCCAGCAAGAGGATGGCGCGAGGGATTACGTCAGCGATCGGTTCTATGAGTATACGGGTGCTCCCATCGGCTCCGCCAATGGATTCCTCTGGCTGGAGTACGTGCACCCGGAGGATCGGGAAAGAAGCATGGCCATGTGGACACTTTGTGTCCGGTCGGGTACGCAATACGAATCGGAGTACCGCATGCGGGGAAAAGATGGAACCTACCGCTGGTTCCGCGCTCGAGCCGTGCCTCTTCGGGATCACCAGGGCAAGGCCGTCCGGTGGTATGGCACTTGCGTTGATATTCACGACCGCAAGCTGATTGAACAGTCCATCCGAGACAACGCCGTAGCCCTGGAAAAGATGGTAGATGACCGCACGTCTGCGCTGCGGCGACTTTCCAGCCGTTTGATGAAAATCCAGGATGACGAGCGGCGGCGGGTTGCCAGGGAACTCCATGACGGTCTGGGCCAAAATCTGGCAGCGGCCAAGATGCGTCTGGATGGGCTCCTGCAAGCCGACCTCGGCAGCAAGAACGACGAGGTTGCGGAGACCATTGAGCTTCTTGATCGCGCCATTCAACAGGTCCGCAGCGTCTCCCATCTTTTGCATCCGCCTTTGCTCGACGAGGTTGGCTTGCTCTCAGCGCTGCAGTGGTACCTGGACGGTCTGACCAAACGCAGCAACATTCAAACCTCGCTCAGCGTAACGCCGGACGACTTTCCTCGCCTGGCTCCGGAGTTGGAGACGGCGGTGTTCCGCATCATCCAGGAAGCCCTCACGAACGTGTATCGGCATTCGGGGGCAACGCACGCCCAGGTCGGTCTGAGCTGGCATCAGGGGGAAGTAACCTTCACGGTACGGGATGACGGCAAAGGGATCGAAGAAAGGACCGCGGAACTGCAGCTCGGCGGCATCGGAGTGGGCATTGGAGGGATGCGGCAAAGAACCAAAGAGTTTGGCGGGGAATTGCGAATCGTCAATACCCATCCCGGCACCTTGGTCGAGGTGGTCATTCCTTGTGACGTCTCGGTCTCCCGGCCGCTGAGCGCGATTGCCTGACGGAAGTCTCGAGGGACCAGATCACCGACCAGGGGGGCAGGCCGTTCCGCTCGATGGCTCGAGCCCCATTCGCACTGGAATAGAATCGAAATCCCGGCTCTGGCGCTGGGATCGCAAGCCAATCGCTTCCCAAGTTGGTTGAGAGCCGTAACACTGTGCCCTCCCTGGTCTCCCATTCCACCGTAAGTCCATGACCCTCCCACTGGCGGAACCTGGCACAACCTCGGGACATTTGCTTGGCGAGCGGAACAACCATACGTGATCGGAGCGAAAGCAATTCGCGATAAAACTGCATCCAGCTGCGATGAAACTCTTGCTTCAGGGCGTTCCATTCCAGCTTCGAGCGCAAAAAAGTTTCTTCCGCATTCGGGTCGGGAATCTGATCGCGGGTCGCAAGCGATGTGAATTGGGCAAAACCGGCGAACTCGTTTCTTCTTCCTGTGGTTACCGCCGCAGCCAGATCTCCCTGGAAGTCGCAAAAGAACAGAAAGGGCGAGGTCGCGGCAAACTCCTCTCCCATGAAAAGCAGGGGTGGAGAAGGCGCCAAAAGCAGGACCTCCAGGGCAGCTCTCACCGCTTCCGGCTTCGCCAGTTGCAAGATTCTTTCCCCGAGGGCGCGGTTCCCAACCTGATCATGATTCTGTAAGAAGGAAATGAAGGCAGCCGGAGGCAGTTGCTCGCTCGGCTCGCCTCGCTTTCTGCCGTGATAGCCGGAATATTCGCCCTGGTAAGCGAAGCCTTCCGCCAAACACCGGCCGAGTTGATGGCGCGGCTGGCGGGCATAATCGGAGTAATAGCCGTCGGTTTCCCCGGTGACTAACACATGCAGCGCATGGTGAATGTCGTCGTTCCATTGGGCGCTGTACAACGGCACCCGACCGTCCCCGTCACGCCGTAAATAGCGAGCCGCATTGTCTCCGTTTTCGAGAATCAGATGGATCGATCGTTCCTTCTCGAATCGCTTCCGAACCGTCTGCGCCAGTTCGGTTAGGATGTCGGGCTTGGAGTCATCCACGATCGCATCGGTGGCGTCGAGGCGCAGTCCGTCGCAGTGATATTCCTCAAGCCAGTAGAGGGCGTTATGAATGAAAAAGTCCCGGACCACCCTGCTGTCAGGACCATCAAAGTTGATCCCGTCTCCCCACGGGGTGCGATGGCGGCTGGTGAAGAACTGAGGCGCACAAACCCGCAGGTAATTGCCTTCGGGACCGAAGTGGTTGTAAACCACATCGAGGAAGACCATCATGCCTTTGGCGTGGGCCGCCTGTACCAGCCGTTTCAAGTCTTCGGGTCGACCGTAGGCACTGTCCGGGGCATAGAGCAGAACACCGTCGTAGCCCCAGTTGCGTTTCCCGGGGAAATCCGCAACCGGCATCAACTCCAGCGCGGTCACCCCTAATTCGCGGAGATAGTCGAGCTTCTGTTCCACCGCCTGCAACGTGCCTTCGGGAGTAAAAGCACCCACGTGCAACTCGTAGATCACGGCTTCTTCCCATGGACGTCCGTGCCACTCAACCTCGTTCCACAAAAAAGCGCACGGATCCACCAGTTCGCTAGGCCCGTGCACGTCACAGGGTTGGAATCTCGAAGCCGGATCAGGAATGTTGTAGCTGTCGTCGATGCGAAACTTATACCGAGATCCGGCCATGGCCTCACGCGTGATCAGTTCAAACCAGCCGTCTTCGAACCGGTCGAGCACAAGGTGCTTTTGCGGGCTCTCGTCGAGAGCAAGCGTGACCCTCCGGACGCTCGGGGCCCACAACCGAAAGCGAGCGCTGCCGTCTTCGCCAAGTTCGGAGCCGAACGGCATGAGATGGCTACGTTTCATGTCTGCGATCCTTTCGAATCTGTTCCCGCTGGCGTTGTACCAGCAAAGCCAGCGAACGGGCCTGCAGCGGATACGTCCTAGCCGCCTCGTATTGGATCTTGGGATCGCGTTCCGCCTGGCAGGCAGTGTCCATCAACCTTACCCACAGCATTCCCGACGCGACCGTAGGAAGCAGGAATGGGACCTCTTCGTGATGAGCGTTCATCATCAGCAGAAAGTTTTCATCGGTCACCGGGCGACCCTTTTCATCCACCTCGTCGGAGGCCTCTCCTGACAGGAATACGCCGAGTGTTCTGGCGTGCTCCTGGTTCCATTCTTCATCACTCATTTCCCGCCCGTCCGGTCTCAGCCAGAGAATGTCCTTGATACCGGCGCCTTTGATAGCGCGGCCTTGGAAGAAGTTTCGCCGCCGAAAGACAGGATGGTCCTTGCGCAGAGCGATCAGTTTCTGCACGTACCGAAGCAGCTTCTGGTCGCTGTTCGCTAAATCCCAGTCGATCCAACTGATTTCATTATCCTGACAATAGGCATTATTGTTGCCTCGCTGGGTGTGGCCAACCTCATCACCGGCCAATAACATGGGTACGCCTTGTGACAAGAACAGAGTAGCCAGAAAATTCCTCTTCTGTTGCGCCCGCAGGGCATGGATCTGCGGATCCTCGGTCGGGCCTCCACTCCGCAGTTCCGGCTTCGGTTGTTCTCGGTCCCGTCGCGATTGTCTTCGCCGTTCGCCTGGTTGTGCTTCTGGTTGTAACTGACCGGGTCCTCGAGGGTGAATCCGTCGTGCGCCGTCACGAAGTTTACGCTGGCGTAAGGTCGGCGGCCACTACGCGCGTAAAGATCGCTCGAGCCGGTAATTCGGTACGCCAGTTCTCCGATCTGTCCGCCGTCCCCTTTCCCATAAGAGCGCACGGCATCGCGATAGCGATCGTTCCACTCTGCCCAGCCCACGGGAAACTTGCCTACTTGGTAGCCGCCTTCGCCCAAGTCCCACGGTTCTGCAATGAGCTTCACTTGAGACAAGACAGGATCCTGATGAATGATGTCGAGAAAGGCGCCGAGCCGGTCCACCTCGTGCAGCTCTCGCGCCAGGGTTGCTGCCAGGTCGAAGCGAAAGCCATCGACATGCATGTCGAGCACCCAGCAGCGAAGACTGTCCATGATCAGCTGCAGGACCCGCGGATGGCGCATGTTCAGTGTGTTTCCCGTTCCCGTATAGTCCACGTGATAACGGGGATTGTCGGGGACGGTTCGGTAGTAGACCAGGTTGTCGATGCCACGAAACGAAAGGATGGGCCCGAGTTGATTACCCTCGGCAGTGTGGTTGTAAACAACGTCCAGAATGATTTCGATACCGGCCGAATGCATGGTTTTCACCATGGTTTTGAACTCGTGGATGGAGTTGGTCGCCAAGTAGCGGGCAGCGGGCGCGAAAAATCCAATCGAGTTGTATCCCCAATAATTTCGCAGGCCTTTTCCCACTAACGTCCGGTCATCGTGCACGGGCATGAGTTCGATGGCTGTGACCCCAAGCTTGACCAAGTGATCGATGACGGGCTCGGTCGCCAATCCGGCATAGGTGCCCCGCAATGAGGTTGGAACCTGAGGGTGGCGAATGGTGAAACCCTTGACGTGAAGTTCGTAGATCACGCTTCTGTGCCAGGGAATCCGCGGCGGTTGCTCCGCACCCCAGGTAAAGGCTCCATCGACTACCATCGACTTGGGCATTCCGGGTGCGCTGTCACGGCGGTCCAAGGAAAGGTCCTCCAGCCGATGGCCGATGCGGTAACCGAAATGAGAGTCGCTCCACTTCAGATCGCCTATGATCTGCTTCGCATAAGGATCGAGCAACAACTTGTGATGGTTGAAACGCAAGCCCTTGGCTGGCTCGTACGGCCCGTGGACGCGGTAACCATAGAGAAGCCCAGGTCTTGCTTCCGGTAGATAGCAGTGCCAGACTTGATCGGTTTGCTCGGCGACGTTAATCCGGTGCAACTCGCGCCGGCCTGTGTCATCCAATAAACACAGTTCCACCCTGTCGGCGTGCTCGGAGAAGAGCGCGAAGTTGACGCCTTCACCATCCCAGGTCGCTCCCAATGGGTAGGGCTTGCCCGGCCAAACAATGGGTTGACTCTGGCTGACCATTTCGTCCTAAGTGCCGATCTTGACACTATTACTTTAAATTTTGGCGCCGCGAACGTGAAATCAGGTGAATACCGCACCGTGGTGGGTTCCGACTACTGTCTTGGCTTTAGGCAGACGCAAGGCTCGAAACAGGGTCGCCTAGCCCGAACGGTGTAAGGGCTTCGGGCAGCGAGTAAATTTGACCAACGGCAACAACATGCCGTTCCCAAGCGCGGCCGAATTGTCGGGTGAAAAGACGAGGCGCTTTTGCTTCGGCCGCTTTTCTTCCGTCTGAAGGATCGAATTGATTCCTCTGGTGTCGTCGCTTCGGAGGGCAAAACTCCTGCTGATCTTGTCTCGCTTTGCGGCGCTCGGTCTTGCGCCTTTCGTTTTTGCGGCGTTCGGAAGGCGAGGGAGAAGGCAATTGAGCGATCGTCCGTTTGGCTTCGTCCAGCATGTCTCTTAAGTAGGCGAGCTGTGCGCGTAGCGCGGCCCTCAGTTCAGAAACGACCTGCATGAACTCCTCCGGGTCGCTGGTCGAGACGACTCTCGAGCATAGCTCACTGATCCGCTCTTGCAGGGGATACACAGACATGCCGCGTAGCATGCCATATCTTGGCTTATCTGTTCGATACCCTACATCCCGTAGAGAGACCTTAACCGTCGTTCGACTGCTGAGGCGGTTCTTGATGAGAAGAGATCGCGGGAAGGGATTTTCAGCGCCGCGACAGGGCGCGAGTATGCGCAGCCCTGCGAGCCGCTTGGCTCCGCCCTCGTTCCCTAGCCACGAGCTGCTAGGCCACCATTACTTTGCGAGGAAGAATAGCGAGCCTCTATAATGTCGACGCCCGCCGGCACGTTTTTGCAGCGAGGGACGGTGACATGAAGCTATTTCGAATTTGGGGTTGGACCTTGCTTGGTCTCGTCATGCTTGGGATCGTCGCGCTTCACTCCTCGGCCGGCACACCGGGCAAAGCTGCCGACGTAAACGAGGCGCGAGTGTTCTCGGAGGCTGGAGGCGGAAGCGATTGGCTGCTGAACGGGCGAACTTTTGATGCGCAGCATTTCAGTCCGCTCAAGCAGATCACGGATCAGAATGCCGGCGCCTTGGGTCTGGCCTGGTACTTGGACATCGATAGCGCCACGGGCATTGTGGCCGAGCCGATCGTCGTCGATGGAGTGATCTACGTGAGCGCTCCCCGGTCGAAGGTTTACGCGGTAGACGCAGCATCAGGAAGGTTGCTGTGGATGTTTGATCCCAAGGTGCGGCTGAACCTGTCGATCAACGGATCCTACTCGGCGCGGACCAATGGTGGGGTGGCGGTATGGAATGGCAAGGTCTATGTCGGCACCGGGGATTGCCGGCTGGTGGCCATCGACGCGGCTACGGGAAAGCAGGTGTGGGAGGCTGCGGTCTGCGAAGCGAGCCAGACGGGGATTACCGGCGCGCCGCACGTAGCTCGGGGGAAGGTTTTCATGGGCTACAACGGCTCTGACGATGGCGTTCGGGGATCGATGGTGGCCTATGACGCAGAGACCGGCCGGGAGGTCTGGCGGTTCTGGACTGTCCCGGGAGATCCCCAAAAACCCTTTGAAAGCAAAATTCTCGAAATGGCTGCGAAAACCTGGATCGGCAAAGACGCATGGAAGATTGGCGGAGGCGATGCCTGGAATGCGATCACTTACGATCCGATAACCGGCCTGCTGATTTTCGGCACCGCCGGGGCAGGAGTGGACTATGGCGAGTTGTCGTCCATCGAAGTGAGCGGCGACAAG
>JASHSL010000001.1 GCA_030040855.1 Terriglobales bacterium | reverse complement strand
GCGCATGGTGTCGACCGCGACGCGATGGCGGGGCGCTCCCCCGAGCGATCGCGGTTGGCCAAAATAAAGCCCGCCTAACAGCTCGCGCACGATCACAAGGTCGGTCCCACGGGCAATGTCCGCGCGCAAGGGCGAGCCTTCGACCAGGGCGGGGAAGCAGACGGCAGGCCGCAGGTTGGCGAACACGCCCAGTTCCTTGCGCAGCTTGAGTAACCCCCGTTCCGGGCGCAGGGTCGCCGGATAGCCGTCGAATTCCGGGCTTCCCACCGCCCCGAGCAGCACGGCCCGGGAGCGCAGGCAGCTCTCGAGTGTGTCTTGGGGTAAGGGATCGTTACTGGCCTTGAGAGCGGCCCCGCCGATGTTCTTGCGGGAAAGACTGAGCTGGTGCCCGAAGACCTGGGCCACGCTTTCAAGAACGCGCAGAGCCTCTCTCGTGACTTCCGGGCCGATGCCGTCGCCCGGCAGGATGGTGAGATCAAGGAGCATGGCCAACGGAAACTATACACCCCAGAGATAGTCTTCCTGCTCCCCGTGATGCTCGACCAGCGGAGCCCGGGGAAGACGGGGAGGATCGAACTGGGAGCTCGATTTGCTGGGCTGGGTCGGGAGGTTGGCCGGTCCCCCGCTGGCGGCGACGGCACAGGCCCTTTCTGGGGTCGTGCTCATCGACTGTGCGGGGGCCTTGGTGATTCCGATCAATTCGAGCAAATGATGGTCCTCGACCTGCTTAATGCGGTCGGCGAGCGCCACAAAGCGGCGGTAGACGTCATCCAATTCGCGGGGTTCAAAGCGATATCCCAGCTGCTCATAACGCAGGCCGAGGGCGTGCCGGCCGGAGTGTTTGCCGAGCACCAGCTTCGAATCCGGAACGCCAACCGACTGGGGAACCATGATTTCATAGGTCAGCGGATTCTTGAGCATCCCGTCCTGGTGGATGCCGGCCTCGTGGGCAAAGGCGTTGCGGCCGATGATCGCTTTGTTCGGCTGCACGCCGACTCCGGTGATCTCGCTGAGCAGGCAGCTGCTAGGATACAGCTCCTCGGCCGCCACTCCGGTATGGTAGGGCAGGCGATCCGGCCGAACCCGCATGGCCATCACCACTTCCTCGAGGGCTGCGTTGCCGGCGCGTTCCCCAATTCCGTTGATGGTGCACTCCACTTGTCGGGCGCCATGGGCGACGGCCGCCAGGGAGTTGGCAACCGCCAGGCCAAGATCGTCGTGACAGTGCGCTGAGATCACCGCCTTTTCGATTCCCCGGACCTGCTGGCGCAGAGTGCCGATGAGTTCCCCGTATTCGGCAGGGGTGGCATAACCCACGGTATCGGGAATGTTGACGGTGGTAGCCCCGGCTTCGACGACCGCTTCGACCATCTGGCAGAGAAAGGCAGGATCGGTGCGGGTGGCATCTTCCGGCGAAAATTCCACATCGTCACAGAAGGTTCTGGCCCTGCTCACCGCCTCACAGGCGCGCTCGAGACACTGCTGGCGGGAGATGCGCAGTTTGTGCTCCAGGTGAACGTCGGAGGTGGCCAGGAAAACATGGAGGCGCGGACGCGCCGCCCCTTCGAGGGCCTCCCAGGCTCGCTCCAGGTCCTCGCGACAAGCCCGAGCCAGAGCGGCAATGATGGGGCGGCGTAGAACGGCAGCGATCGAACGGACGGCCGCGAAATCTCCCTCCGACGCCATGGGGAATCCCGCCTCGATCACATCCACGCCCAGGCGGTCGAGTTGCTGCGCCATGCGCAGCTTTTCCGCGACGTTCATGCTGCACCCGGGCGACTGCTCCCCGTCCCGCAGGGTAGTGTCGAAAACTCGAATTTGCGTCCGCTCCATGCCGCTTTCTCCCTGGAGTTGAATAGGCTGATCTTAACGTCGACAGGGAGATTAAGCAAAGTTTATAATCATTAATCTATTATTAATTTATCTGAATATCATAAGCCAGACTAATGCTGCCTGAAGTTTGGCTAAAGTGGGTGGGACGATGGATCTGGGTCAGCTCGAGGTCTTTTTGGCGGTGGCGCGGGAGCGCCGCTTCTCGCGAGCCGCCGAGAAACTCTACCGTACGCAATCTGCCGTCAGTCAATCGATTCGCAAGCTGGAACAGGAGATCGGGGAGCCGCTGTTTGATCGTTCCTCGCGCGAGGGGCTGCTGACCGATGCCGGTCGTGTCCTGCAAGAGTACGCCGAGAGGCTGCTGAACCTGCGCGCCGACGCGGCCGAAGCGCTGGTTGAACTGCGCGCGCTGCATAAGGGCAAGCTGGTGATCTCCGCCAATGAATTCACCGCGCTCTACTTGCTGAAGGTACTTGCGGAGTTTCGCCGGCTCCATCCTATGATCAAGATCACGGTCCATCGCTCCCTGGGCAGTCAAATTCCGGATGAGGTGCTGCGCCATACCTCCGAACTGGGAGTCCTCAGTTACGACCCGCAGGACACGCAACTGCACTCTACCGTGGTCTACCTGGACGAGCTCGTCCTGGTGGTTCCTCCCAACCATCCCTTGGCCAAGCAGAGTCAGGTGAGCATTCGCCAGCTGGGGGCGGAGTCCTTCGTGGCCCACAATGTCTCTTCGCCTTATCGCGAAAAGGTGTTGCAGGCATTCCGTCGGCACAAGACTCCCCTGCACATGGACGTGGAATTGCCCACGCTGCAGGCCATCAAGCAGTTCGTCGCCATGGGCAACGGGGTGGCGCTCGTGCCCGAGATCAGCATCGAGGAGGAACTGCAGCGCGGCGAACTGGTGCGAATTCCGGTGCGCGAATTGCGCCTGGATCGAAGGCTGCGATTGATCCATCGCAAGTCGGCCAGCCTCTCCCATGCCGCGCGCGCCTTCTTGACGGTGGCGGAGAATTTCGCCCGCGAGCACGGCGGCCGCTACCGTTTCGAGGAGCGGCCGTGAAGAAACTGCCAGCCGCTTGTTCTCGGGAGGCCCGACCCGATCCCGGCCGTCCAAGAACGAATGCCTCCGAAACTGCTCCACCTCGCAAAACTTCAGCCGCATCGCCCTCGCCTGGATTAAAAGCATAAAAATTAAACCATTTAGCTTCAATCCCTTTCGGCAGATGTATGGCATCAACCGCTGAAGAATATTCAGCTTTACTTAGGAGGGCGGGTTGTACCAGGTGGAAATCGACAGTAAGCCTCTTTTTCTAAAGGATTTGAGTTTCGCTTGGTGGCAAAAACCAACTTACGTCTTCGGTTTTGCACAGACAAACTTACGTCACCCCAGGAAAGCGCAAATCATCTCAAGCCGTTAGGGAGGTGAATCAAATGACTGTGCGCAAACTGTTCAGTGGGATGTTTTCCGCGGCGTTGTTCTGTGCACTCATGGCAGGCAGCGCGGTGGCAGATCAGTGGGATCAAGCAACCCAGGTAACCTTCAGCGGAGCTGTCGAGGTTCCCGGAAAAGTGCTTCCAGCGGGAACCTATTGGTTCACATTGATGAACGACGACGCAGATCGAAACATTGTCGAGATTTGGAACGCCGATCGGACCCGAGAGCTGGCCACGATCCTTACGCTTGTGGATTATCGACTACAGCCTAGCGGAAAGACAGTGTTGAAGTTTGAGGAACGGCCTTCCGGTCAAGCAGAAGCACTCGAAGCTTGGTTCTATCCTGGTGACAACTACGGCCACGAGTTTGTTTATCCCCGGACAAGAGCGCGGGAGTTGGCTAAACAGACGGGGCGGCCTGTGTTATCGATGCGAGACGACCTGGCATCGAATATCACGAAGCCCGCCACGTCTGCAAAGGACGCTTCCGTAGTGGCAATGAAGCAAGCTCAGGTGGGCGCGATGAATCCCAATGGCCAGGAAGTTGCCGCGGCGACCGTCGTACAGTCAACGCCGCAAAGGTGAGACCCATTAACACCTGCCCAGCCTTCGCCAACTCGGGCCCAATTGGTTAGTTGCGGCGCCGTCCGACAGTCGAGTGCGAGCTGCGTGTGCTTGCTGTGCTCGCTGGCGGTAGCGAGCGATCTCTCACAGGAGTATGGAGTTACGATCCTGGACCAGAAAGAAACCGCCGTGGCGCTCTTCCACTCTGGGTAGGAGAAGCCCGGCCCGAAAACATTTTTCAATCGCAGCCGAGATCGGCCGGTTGGATAGTGCTCCTGAGGTATTAGCGAGACTCAATGCAACTTGCGCCGTTCGCAGGGCAGCGCGGACGGCGCCGGCCGGGAAGGCCGCGACGGCACTGGATGCGGCGGCCCGAAACATAAGGCCCGTGTGGCAAGACAAGTAAAGCAAAATGCGGGTTATCGGGTGTAGGTACCAAAGATAAATCTACTAGATATTTGGCGCGCATCGACTGGCTTTCGGTCGACAGCGCACGAGCCGGCGCGGACAAGGGGTTTACCCATAAACATGTATTGAAAAACTGAGAGGTTTATGCGATTCTCTCCCGATTCAGCCGAGAGTGTTCGGGGAGAGATACCAACTTTAGCCGTCGCCGGGAAAGAGTAGCCATCCTCGGGGAGGAGAGTGCAATGGAGACGAGTCGTCGAGAGTTTTTCAAGATTGCGGCGGTTGGCGGGGCTGCCGCCACCGTATTCGGATTCGATCTCAAGCCTGCCTACGCTCAGCTCAAAGAGTTGAAAATCGCGCGGGCCACCGAAACCCGCTCGACATGTCCGTATTGCGCGGTCGGTTGCGGTGTGCTCATCTACACGATCGGCGACCGGGCGAAGAATGTGACACCCCAGGTGATTCACGTTGAGGGCGATCCCGATCATCCTACCAACCGCGGAACACTCTGCCCGAAGGGCTCGTCGCTCGAGCAGGATATGCTGAATCCGCGGCGCCTCACCAAGCCGCAAGTACGAAGGCCCGGCGCGACGGACTGGGAAGACATTTCTTGGAACGACGCTCTGAATGAGATCGCGCATTGGACCAAGAAAACCCGCGACGCCACGTTTGTGGAAAAGGACGCGAACGGTCGAACCGTGAACCGCTGCGAAGGCATCTCCTTCATTGGCGGCTGCACGGACACCAACGAGTTCAATTACCTGGTTGTCAAAACCATGAGGAGTTTGGGCTTGGTGTATCTGGAAAACCAAGCCCGGGTTTGACACGGGCCCACGGTCTCAAGTTTGGGACCAACATTTGGACGCGGGGCCATGACCAATGGCTGGATCGACATCAAGAATACCGACATGATGTTGATCATGGGCGGCAATCCCGCCGAAAACCATCCCTGCGGATTTAAGTGGGCGATGGAGGCCAAGCGCAACCGCAACGCCAAGTTGATTTCCATCGATCCGCGCTTCACCCGCACCTCGGCGACGGCCGACCTCTTCCTTCAAATTCGCGCTGGCACGGACATCGCATTCCTCGGCGGGCTAGTCCGATACGCCATCGAAAACAATCGCATCGCCAAGGAATATCTCATCCACTACACCAACGCCGCATTCATCGTCAAAGAGGGGTTCAAACTCCCCGAGGATGGGCTGTATTCGGGATTTGATTCGGCGTCGGGCACCTACGATCCATCCACCTGGAATTATCAGGAAGGCGGAGACTGGAGCGGCAAAGCGGACACCCACGCCTCGCCCGCGCACCCGGCGGCTTCTCCGTCCCCGCCAAAACTGCCCCCGAATGTCGCCTACGACCTTTCTCTCGAACATCCCCGCTGCGTTTTCCAACTGCTGAAACAGCAGTATTCACGCTACACGCCTGAAACCGTGGAGCGGATCACGGGCATCCCCAAGGAACAGTTCCTTAAGGCGGCAGACCTGTTCACTTCCGTTCGCAAGGATGGCGACATGAAAAAAGTGTCGACCATTATCTACGCGGTAGGTTGGACACAGCACACTTTCGGAACGCAGATCATTCGCACCGCGGCCATCATCCAGCTTCTGCTCGGCAACGTGGGGAGAGCGGGTGGCGGCGTGAACGCACTGCGCGGCCATTCGAATATCCAGGGCGCGACCGACATGGCCGGATTGTTCGACAGTCTGCCCGGATACCTGAAGGCCCCGATTCCTGCCGACACGGATTTGGCGACGTATCTGAAGCGCATCACTCCGACAGCCTCGAAGCCGTCGCCGTGGGATTCGATGAACTATTACTCGAACACTCCGAAATTCGCGGTGTCGCTGTTAAAGGCGATGTATGGGGCCGCGGCCACAAAGGAAAACGGGTTTGCCTTCGATTACTTGCCCAAGTTCGATCACGATTGTTCGTGGACCCATATCTGGGACGACATGTACAACGGCAGGGTCAAGGGGATGATGGCCTTCGGGATGAACGGGGTCATGATCGGGCCGGACACCACCAAGAACATCAATGCGTTGAAGCAGGCCGACTGGCTGGTCGTGGGCGAGATTTATCCGGATGAGACCAGCGAGTTCTGGAGGGCCCCCGGCATCACGGCCGAGGAGCAAAAAACCATCCATACGACGGTGTACCGGTTACCCTGCGCGGGCTTTGCGGAAAAAGACGGCAGCATGACGAATTCGGCGCGTTGGGTGACCTGGAAATATGCCGCGGTTCCGCCGCCGGGCGAGGCGCGGCTCGATCAGGACATCGTGGCCCAGATCTTCCTACGCGTCCAGGATCTTTATCGGAAGGAGGGCGGAAAATTCCCGGATCCCATTCTGAATTTGAGCTGGGCCTACGCAGACTCGGCCCACCCGGCGCTTTCTCAGGTGGCCATGGAAGTTAACGGCAAAGCGCTGGCGGATTTGAAGGATGAAAAAACAGGACAAGTGATCAAGGCCGGCCAGCAGCTGCCTGGTTTTGCCTGGCTCAAAGACGACGGCACGACCATGTGCGGCAATTGGATCTATTGCGGCATGTGGACGGAGGCGGGGGCGCAGATCCAGCGCCGGGGCACGGAAGATCCTTCCGGCCTGGGCGTTTATCCCAACTGGGCTTGGTCCTGGCCCGCCAATCGGCGGGTGCTCTATAACCGCGCCTCCTGCAACCCCGAGGGAAGGCCTTGGGATCCGGAGCGGAAACAGGTGTGGTGGAACGAAGCGGCGCGAACCTGGGCTGGGGTCGACGTGCCAGACTTCAAACCTGACTCCCCTCCCAGCGATCACATGGGGCCGTTCATCATGAATCCCGAGGGCGTGGGGCGATTGTTTGCTCCGATCGGTGTGCTGGCCGACGGGCCGTTCCCCGAACACTACGAACCCTTCGAAAGTCCGACGCCGAACCTGCTGCACCCGGAGCAGTCGAATAATCCGTTGGTCAAGAAATTCCAGACTCCCTACGACAAGTTGGGCAAGCCGGACGAATTCAGCATTGTCTGCACCACCTATCGATTGACCGAGCAGTATCACTACTGGACCAAAAACAATCCGATGAACGTTCAGTTGATTCCGGAGCCGTTCGTGGAGATTCCGGTGGAATTGGCGGAAGAAAACGGGATCCGGGGAACAGACCGGATCAAGGTGATCAGCGCGCGCGGAACCTATATCGCGAAAGCGTTCGTAACCCGCCGGCTGAAGCCGATGATGATCGACGGCAAGAAGGTCTATCAGATCGGGCTGCCGATTCATCAGGGTTTCCGTGGAATCACCGAAGATGAGGGCAGAGACGCGCGTACCCCGGCGAATTTGCTGACCCCAACCGTGGCTGACCCGAATGCCCATACGCCCGAATCCAAGGGCTTCTTGGTAAGGATCGAGAAGGTATAGAGGCGCACGATGAGCCAGGCATCGACCGAGATCATCAGAATTTCGGCGCACGCGGGCCCTGTTCCAGGCGCCGGCATCGACCGCGAGTTCCAGGTCTGCAAGCTGGTGGACACGACCACCTGTATTGGGTGTAAGGCTTGTGAGGTGGCCTGCCTGGAATGGAACGGATACCCGTTCAGCGAAACCACTTTTGCCAACACCTACCAGACAATGCCGGAAACGACATGGAACTACTGGAACCTGATCAAGTTCAACGAGCATGAACGGGCGGACGGCAGCCTGATGCTGCTGATGCGCAAAGACCAATGCATGCACTGCGAAGATCCCGGCTGCCTGGCAGCCTGTCCGGCCGACGGGGCCATCGTGCAATACGCCAATGGGATCGTGGATTTCCAGGAGGCGCATTGCATCGGCTGCGGCTACTGCATCAGCGGTTGCCCGTTCAATATTCCCAGGTTCAGTCCTGCCGCCCGCAAGGTGTTCAAATGTACGCTGTGCAACGATCGGGTGTCACAGGGGCTGGAACCGGCTTGCATCAAAGCCTGCCCTACGGGCTGCCTGCATTTTGGGACCAAAACAGAGATGAAGGAATTAGCCGAAACGCGGGCCCAGCAGCTGCGCGATCAGTCCGGGTTTCCCGATGCGGGGGTTTACGATCCCGCCGGCGTCAGTGGCACTCACGTGATCTACGTACTGCACGACGCGAAAAATCCGGAGGCCTACGGCGGACTGCCGAAGGATCCGCACATCCCCTGGGCTGTGCAGCTTTGGAAGAAGCCTCTGAAGTGGATTGGGAATCTTGGGATCATCGCCGGGGTGGTCGGGGTTTTCGTCCATTACTTGCGGTTCGGCCCCAAGGTGGTAAGAGAAGACGAACTGCGATCTCACGGGGAAATCAAATGAGCCGCGAACCTTATCTCCTGCCTAATGGACGCGTCCTGCGCTATACCTTTCGCGAGCGCCTGGTGCACTGGTTGGCAGGCGTGTCCTACGTCTATCTGCTGCTGACCGGTCTTGCCTTCTGGAGCCCGTGGCTGTTTTGGATCGCGGTGGTGCTCGGTAGCCCGACCATTTCGCGCGCGTTCCATCCTTGGATCGGTATCGTTTTTCTCATCGCGGTGTGTCTGATGTACAGCATGTGGGCCGCACAAATGGGAGAAACGTCGGCGGACAAGGCCTGGTGGCAGGCCATCGGACATTACATTCGCAACGAAGACCGCCAGGTACCTTCCGCCGACCGCTTCAACCCTGGGCAGAAGCTGCTGTTCTGGGGCTTCTTTTGGAATGCCATTGTGCTGCTGCTTTCAGGCTTGATCCTGTGGTTTCCGCAGTCGATTCCCTGGAACCTGCGTTTCCTGCATCTTGCCGCCGTTCTCATACACCCGATCAGCACGCTGCTGACGATCGCGCTCTTCATCATTCACGTTTATATGGGCACCGCGATGGAACGCGGCGCCTTCGGTTCGGTGATTCGCGGCGATGTCTCGCGTGCCTGGGCCGATACCCACCACCACTCGTGGTATCAGCAGTTGCTTCGGGATTCTGCGAGAAAATGAGCCAGGGCAAGTGGGACGCGCGCATTCGCCGCGCCAGCGAACTGGTTTCCATCCATCCCTACGCCGCGGAAGGCCTGCGATTCTATGCTCGCGTGGCAACCTTTCAGCGCAATCTGTACGCGGATCTCCCTCAGGCCCTGGGAAGTTCGCCGCAGGTCTCGCCCACCGGACTTTTGCCCGACCAGTTGCAGGTTTCGAAACTCTTGCCAAGATTTGCCGAGCTCTTAGCCCTGACCCAGCAGATCGCACCCGGGCCGCTGGCACAGGCCTCGGTTGCTCTCGCGCAGAAAGGTCCGCCCGCATGGCAGCAACGGATCGAGGATTTTTGCCAATCCGAACGGACCGCGCCTACCGCAGGAGGAGCGAGCCGAGAACCCGCCCGCACGGGGAGCGAGGCAATGCCTGCAGAGCGCTTACTGGCCTGGATTTTTCTTCAACCGTATGCCGAGTACCTGGCCGATCGGCGCGTGTCCAGGAACGTCGATGGAACTCCTTCGACTTGTCCGCTGTGCGGCGCCAGGCCGATCGTCGGCGTCTTACGGCCTGAGGGCGATGGAGCCAAGAAGTCGCTGATTTGCATGTTGTGCGGGCATGAGTGGACTTTTCGAAGAATCTACTGCCCGGCCTGCGGCGAGCACAGAGAGCCGCAGATGGCCTTCTATTCGGCCCCGGAAATCGCGCACGTACGCGTGGACGTCTGCGACACCTGTCACACCTATTCGAAGAGCATTGACTTGACCAAGATGGGGCTGGCGGTTCCTGTTGTCGACGAACTGGCGACAATCCCTTTGGACCTCTGGGCGCGCAATCACGGCTACGAGAAATTACAAATCAACCTGCTCGGAGCCTGAGCGGACCAACCCAGGAGGAACGGTCACAGGCGCCCTGCGCCTGACGCGGCACGCGGTCTCGACCCGCGGGTCGAGGTGTCGTTTTTACAATCGGACCCGGTCGCACGACCCACAGCCAAGGTCTGGTCATGCTCCCTGAGCTGAAGGAAGTGTGCTCCCTGGGCACGTGCCGCGGCCGCGGGAGTCAGGGTTCCTTGGTTGAGGGGCGCTTCGGAGACGATCGAAACGGCCTTGCAGTCGCTACCACTTTCCAATACTCTCGCTAGCATGGCACGGGCATGCCTGGGAACTCCGCTGGCATGAAATATTGCCGCTTCCAACTCGATGGCCAGGCGGAATACGGCCTGGTCGAGTCCATCGCGGGAAAAGAGGAAATCACCCGTCGCTTGTTGCGATCCCCGCAGGAAGGCGGTGATCTCGAGGATCTCCCCAGCAAGGCGATCCCGCGCATTCCCTTGGACAGTGCGCTCCTGCTCGCTCCCGTCGATCCGTCGAAGATCGTCTGCGTGGGCCGCAACTATCGTGAGCATGCGGCCGAACTGGGCCATGGAGTGCCCGTCGAGCCGCTGCTTTTCTTCAAGCCACCCTCTTCCTTGCTGGCTTCCGGGCAGACCATTCGCCGGCCGCGCATTTCCGAGCGGACCGACTATGAAGGGGAGCTGGCGGCGATCATCGGACGGAACTGTTATAAACCAGCCCAGGATGAGGATATTCGTTCCTATGTTCTGGGCTACACCGCGGTGAATGACTTCACGGCTCGCGACCTGCAAAGAAAAGACGGCCAATGGACCCGAGGCAAGGGCTTTGACACGTTTTGCCCGGCAGGACCGGTGGTCAGCAATGAGATTGATCCCTGGGC
>JASHSL010000131.1 GCA_030040855.1 Terriglobales bacterium | reverse complement strand
GGTTTCGAGCCGCAACACCCGGTTCTGCTCAATCAGACCATCCCGCTGGGCCTTGAGCGACTCCACCTTGTATCCGTACTCGACGGCCTTGAAATGCTGCCAGGTGTAGGTCATCACCAGCAGGAAAAGGCAAGCCAGGGCAATGCCAAACTGCCGCATCTCGTGGCTGCGCTTGGGATCTTCGACCTTGACCAGGCGCGAATTGTCGATGGGTTTGGCAAAATAAACCTCGGGCGTGCCGTTCCAGCATGGCTTCTGCCCGTTGCGGAAGGCGCCTTCGAAGACCGCGGCCGCAGCAGCCATTAGGAAACTCCCGCCAGACCGGATTCAAAGTGCGAAAGTTCGATCTGCGCCATGCGGTAGAAGTGCGCCAGTTTCTCTTCCGGGGAAAGCAGTTTCTGGGCGCATTTTTCCGCGCGCTCCACCGTGCTTATCAGGTCATCAATCAGGGTACCGTTATACATATTTTCCTCATTTCTACCTACCTCCAGAATGGCTCCGGAGCAGTATCGTGAGAAGGTGGTTTGCTTGCTTCGCCCTTTGCAGTGGAAGGCGATACTGCTCCGGAAACTGGGTTGATCGGTTCTCGGTCAGGCCCGGCGCGCTGGCACAGCTTAGGTTCGTTCGGCTGCGCGCAATTTTGCGCTGCGTGACCGCGGGTTGCGATCGATCTCTTCTGGGCCGGGCGTGACGGGCTTTCTCGTCAGTACTCGGTAGTGACCCTGCTGGGCTCCCGCGCGGAAGGCATCTTTTACGATCCGGTCCTCGAGGGAATGAAAGCTGATAATCACCACGCGTCCGCCCGGCACGAGCACCTGCGGGACGCAACGCAGCAGCGCCCGCAGATCCTCCAATTCGTGGTTCACGAAAATTCGGAGCGCCTGAAAGGTGCGGGTCGCCGGATGAATTCGCTCATGTCTTTTCATTGGCCGAGCCGCGGCTGATATGACAGCCGCAAGATGTGCGGTTGTAAGTATCGGCCGCGACCGGACAATGGCTCTGGCGATTCTCCGCGACCTCCTTTCCTCACCGAATTCGTAAATCACATCGGCAAGCCTGCGCTCGTCGAAGTGGTTTACCACTTGTTCGGCGGTCAGCTCGGCTTGCGGGTTCATGCGCATGTCGAGCGGTCCTTCCGCCTGAACGCTAAAGCCTCGCACGGGAGTGTCGAATTGCAGGCTGCTCGCTCCGAGATCCGCCAGAAGGCCATCGGCCATCGCTCGTCCCAAGCGCTCTTCGACTTCAGCAAAGGAGGCGTGGAACAGCGTGATCTGCGGCCAATCTTTTTCCTGCGCTCGGAGGGAACTGCCAGCCGCGGCCGGCCCGAATCTTGCTTGTCCGGGTTCCAACCGCCGCCGCGCGATTTCAAGCGCTGCGGGATCTTTATCGAGCCCAATCAAATGACCCCGTGCGCCTAGGCGTCTTGCGATTTCGTAACTGTGCCCGCCAAGGCCCACGGTGGCGTCGATATAGCTTCCGCCGCGCCGGACGGCTAAAAGGTCGATCGCTTCTTTTAAAAGAACCGAGACGTGTTTGCCACCACGTCCACCCCCCTGCGGGGTGTCTGTGAAACCTTCGCCCACTAGATGCCCAGATCGTCGAGCGTCTTCTCATCCTCGGGCGTGAACGGCTGCTGCTCCATCTCCTGCCGGTAATCGTCCAGATTGCGAACCACCAGATACGTCAGCTGCCCGGTCACCGCGACTTCGCCTCGGATCCGCGCCGCGTCGCGCAGCAACTGCGGCATCAGCAGCCGCCCTTGGCCATCCATCTCCACCATTTGTCCCCAGTAGTTCACCCGATCCAAAAACTTCTTCTTGGTAGGGTTGAAGGTGGAGAGTCCGGCCAGTTTCTGTTCGATCCGCTCCCATTCCTCGAAGGGATACAGCTGAGCAACCTTTCCGTCTAAGCTGGTGATGTAAAATTGCGTGCCGTACTTCTCGTCGATTACGCGCTTGAATTCCGCGGGGATCTTCAACCGTCCCTTTTCGTCGACACGGGTTGGGTGATTGCCGCGAAACATGGGTTATGCCTTTTAGAGGCTTGCAAGCGACCGCTACTTCAACCACGAAGGAGGCAAGAGCCTTGCACTGGCGGTTTATTTCCGGTTCATTCCGGCTGTTTTTGGGGGAGTCAGCCGCAAATCCCACTGCCGCCTCTCGGATTAGCAAGTATGTCCACCGTCATCCTGTCTTTACCACTTCCTACCACTTTCGACCACATCCTACGCCTAAATTATTGGTTGTCAACAAGGAATTTCCAGGTTGGTGGAGGCTAGGTTAGTCGGAAAAGGAAAGCCCTAGAAATTGTGGTCAGCGGACCCGCAAACCACAAGCAATAGAGTTTACAGATTTTGTTCTCCCTGCCCGCGCCTGCCTTCGACCCGGCTAGACGCTAGATCTGAGACCGCGGACGGATCCGATTGGGTCGGGGCGAGGACGATATGGGACTCCTCTGGACGAGGCGCTCGGAGGGCTGGCTAATCTCCCGGCACGGATTGGGCGGTAGAGAGCGGACCTCGCCTCACCGTGGGTTCTCGCCGGGCGGCAAATCCCTACCCGGGATCATCGTATCGGTTCGACGTAAACCGCCGTCCCATACGCCAGGACTTCGGTTACCCCGGGCATGATTTCGGTGGCATCGTAACGCGCGCCCAACACCGCGTTTCCTCCCAATTCCGCGGCGTGCTCGAGCATCCGATCGAACGCTTCGGCCCGGGTTCTCTCGCATAAATTGGTGAGCAAGGTGATGTTTCCCCCGATGAGGGTCTGCAGGCTGGCCCCGATGGTGCCAAAGATGGAGCGCGATCGAACCACAATGCCGCGTACGACGCCGAGCATGCGAACCACGCGAAATCCGTCGAGCTCAAATTGCGTGGTCACCATATTATGAGCAACCATTTTCCGGGGCGCCGCGTAGCTCATCCCCATGCTAGTGATCTCCCCTCTGAAAGTTAAGTTGTAACATACAGCCCGCTGCTAACAGCCGGTCACTCGCGAAGGCTCGCTGTCGACGAATTGCGCGCCGCCAGCATATACTTTAGCCCTCAACTACCAGCCCTTTCGATCGGCAGGGCAGGGCTTTCGTCCAGCATCGATCGCGAACGCATGAGGCACCATCAACCGCAAGCGGGCCAGAGCTTCCTCCTAACTGCTGCCTT
Source organism: Terriglobales bacterium (assembly GCA_030040855.1). Classification (GTDB taxonomy): domain Bacteria; phylum Acidobacteriota; class Terriglobia; order Terriglobales; family Acidobacteriaceae; genus JAFAGX01. The sequence goes on along the minus strand of JASHSL010000131.1, from coordinate 2,363 downwards.
GCTATTCCTGCTTGCCGCCCCAGTCTTTGCCTTCGAACCACCGTCACCTTCTGCCTACGGCGTTCGCATGGAAGATACTTGGATCCCGATGAAGGACGGGGTGCGTTTGGCGGTGACGCTCTATCTCCCCGATGGGCAAAGGCCGAACGAACGATTTCCCGCCATCCTCGAATATCACCCTTACCGCAAAGACGACGCCACCGCCATGCGAGATTATGGTCTCTATACTTACTTTGTTCGGCGAGGTTACGTCTGTGCCCGCGTCGACATCCGCGGGTTTGGCACGAGTGAAGGCGTCCCCACGGAGCGAGAGTATTCCGCGCAGGAGCAGGACGATGCGCTCGAGATCATCCGCTGGCTTGCCCACCAATCGTGGTCCAACGGCAACGTGGGCATGATGGGAATCTCTTGGAGTGGCTTTAACTCCTTGCAAATGGCCATGCGACATCCCCCCGAGCTCAAGGCCATTCTTGCCATAGCTGCCACCGCGGAATTATTTCATGATGATGTTCATTACATGGATGGCATGGCGCACATCGATGAGTTCGAACTGAACATGGACATGGCGCCGGGCATGACCGGAGCCCCAGACTACACCCTGGACGAGAAGGTACTGGGTCCGCGTTTCAACGCGCCACCGTGGTCGCTCCTATACCTCCAACACCAACGGGACGGCTCATTCTGGCGAAGTCCGGTTCGGCCGTTGAGTGAAATTCAGATTCCATGCTTTCTCATTGGCGGCTTGCAAGACGGCTATCGCGATAGCATTCCCGCCATGTTGGAGCAGACGAAAGCAGCTTTGAAGGCGATCATCGGGCCATGGAATCATTCATTCCCGGACGACGCTGATTTCGGTCCGCGCATCGAGTGGCGTCGGGAGGCAGTCCGCTGGTGGGATTACTGGCTCAAGGGCAAGGACACCGGCGTCCTTCAAGATCCGCGACTCGTGATCTACCTGCAGCACTGGCATCCCCCGGACCCGAGCCTGGAGACGGTACCCGGTGTCTGGCGCGTCGAAAATACCTGGCCTCCCCCGGAGGCAAAGAACACCACATTCTTCCTCGAAAATGACCATGCGTTGGCCGAGGTGGCCAGCAAACCTGCTATTCATCAACTCAAATATGTCCCTTCGATCGGGGTCGAGGCAGGGTTCTGGTGGGGAGAATTGCTGAGCGATGTGCGCCCAGTCGACGCTTTCAGTTTGGTCTACGACTCCGCGCCTCTTCGAACCGATCTTGCCATTCTGGGAAGACCCCGCCTGCTGCTTCGCGCCGCCGCCACGGCTCGGCTGGCCGACTGGTTCGGCCGGCTCTCCGACATAGCTCCCGATGGAACCGTCACCCAAATTACGGGCGCCGGCATCAACGGGGCGCAGCGCGACTCGATGAGTGAGCCCCGCGACCTCGAGCCCAACAAGATGTATTCCATCGCGATCGAGATGCATCTCACCTCGTGGGTGTTCCCCAAAGGGCATCGCATACGCGTGGCGGTCTCAAACGCGCTGTGGCCGATGATGCTACCGACTCCCTATGCCATGACCACCTCCTTGGATCTGGGTGGGGCGACAGGATCTCGGCTGCTGCTTCCCATCGTTCCCGCAAGTGGTAAACCTGCTCCTCCGTTCGATCGGCCGGAACCATCCGAGAGTCGTAATGACATGCGAGCCGAGGGTTACCCGTGGCCTGGGACGTGGACAAGCACCCGCGACCAAGTCAAGCATAAGACGACCGTCGATTGGCAAGGAAAATCGAAAGAAGAATATCCCTGGGGCAAGGAAACCGATTACGAGAGTCTGACCTACGAGGCGCAGGACGATCATCCCGAGATCAGTTCCGTCGAAGGCGATGCTAAAACGGTTTTCGAGTTAAAGGGTCGGGTGCTCACTTGGAAAGGGCACCTGTCGGTCACCACCGATGCCACGAACTTTTATTATCAGTACACTCGCGAGTTATGGAAGGACGATGGCTTGTTCAAGCAGAAGACATGGAAGCAAACCATCCCGCGGGATCACCAGTGAGGTCCTGGGCCAAGCCCAAGAGGGCGGAAGAGGCGAGCTGCGCCCGGCAGGAAGCGCGGGCGGTTAGGCAGCATGAGCAAGAGGGTGTGCCCGGTCTTTAGGATCCGGTAATTTTCAGCCGCAGTTCTTCGGGCAAGCGCTCCCGAATCTCCGCAGGCAAGCGATCATGCACGTGACGCGCCCCAATCTTGGCGACATCGACCATGACGGTTGGCGCCGGGGTGGCGACGGCGACCACAAGCCAGATGAGGGCGGACAAGGCAAAGCCCACAAGCGCCGCAATTTCCAGCCAGAATGCGTGCCGCAGTCCGAAATGGCGGATCACCCCGAAGGCCAGGAGAAAGAT
>JASHSL010000130.1 GCA_030040855.1 Terriglobales bacterium | reverse complement strand
TGACCGGCACCCACGTGGGCTGCGACACGACCTATTGCGGGGCGTGCACGGTTTTGCTGAATGGTGCTGCTGTCAAATCGTGTACCACGTTCGCGGCGCAGGCGGATGGAGCCGAGATTACCACCGTCGAAGGCCTCGAAAACAACGGCCAGCTGCATCCGATTCAAAAGGCTTTCGCGGAGGCTTACGGCCTGCAGTGCGGATACTGCACGCCCGGAATTATGCTGTGCGCGCTCCAGCTCCTGTCGAGCAACCAGCAGCCGAGTGAGAAAGAGATGCGCAAGGCGATTGCCGGGAACACCTGCCGCTGTACCGGCTATCAGAATATTTTCAAATCCATACAGCTGGCTGCGCAGAGCATGCGGGAGACGTAGGCGTGGCGATCAAGCTGGGCGGCGAATTCGAGGTCAAGCGCAGCCCGGAGGAGGTTTACGATTTCTTGACGGATGCACATAAGTTCGCGCCCCTGTTGCCGGATTTTCGGAGCATTTCGGTCACCGATGGGAGCCACTTCACCGTCCAGCTGAACGTGGGCATCTCTTATATCAAGGGTACGGCCGACGTACGCATGGTGTTGGCCGAGAGCGAGCGTCCCAAACGAGCCCAGTATCAAGGCCAGGGAAGCCTGCCGGGAGGCAATCTGTCGATCCTGGCCGGATTTGACTTGGCGTTCGTCGATGGCGGCACCAGGGTCGCTTGGCAGGGAGAGGCGCAGGTATTCGGCCGGCTGGCATCGAGCGCGGGGGGTCTGCTCGAGCCTTTGGCCAAGAAGAATGTGCAGAAATTGATCGACGGCCTGCGGGCTGCGTTAGCCCAGGCGGTGTAGGCACCGGGGCCCGCAGACGCCGGCAGGGGTGAGCGTGGAAGTCGAGAAAAAGAACTGGGTGGGCCGGGCCCTTCCCCGCAAGGAGGAGAACCGGCTCCTGCGCGGGCGAGGCAAGTTTACCGACGATATCAAGCTGCGCGAAATGCTCTACCTGCATTTTGTGCGATCGCCCTTCGCCCACGCGAGGATCGCGAGCCTGGACACCTCCGCCGCCGAGAATCTGCCCGGCGTGATATGTACCTTGAGCGGCGGGGAGCTTGCTCCCCAAACTCAGCCCTTCATCGAAATCGGTCCGGAGCCATTCGCCAAGATCAAAGATTACCCGCTCGCCGTCGGAAAAGTGCGCTATCAAGGCGAGCCGGTCGCGGCCGTCGTGGGCGAATCCCCCGCGATCGCTGAAGATGGGTCAGAGTTGGTCCGGGTGGAATACGAGCCGCTCACGGTGGTGGTCGACGCCGAGGAGGCGCTCGAGGGCAAGAGCCTTCTCCATGAAGAGGCGGGCACGAACCAGGTATGGAGGGGTGTATTTGAATACGGAGATGTGGAAAAGGCGCTTCGGGAAGCTGCGTACGAGGTGCGCATTGATCGATTGCACTTCCACCGCTTCTCGAGCACCCCGCTCGAGAACAACGTGATCATCGCCGAATGGAATTCGAAGGATGATCGCATTTACTACTCTTGTAACAATTCGTTTCCCTCGTTTGCCATTCAGTTTCTCGCCGCCCATTTGCGGGTTCCGATCGATCGCATCCGCGTCGAGACCTTCGACATCGGGGGCAGCTTCGGAATCAAGATCACCAGTTACCCGCAGATGGCGGTATGTGCCCTGGCTTCGAGAAAAGCCGGTGGAAGGCCCATCAAGTGGGTCGAGACAAGATCCGAGCACCTGACTTCGAGCGCCCATGGCAATGAGAGAACATTTCGCGACACCCGCGTCGCCCTCGACGAGCGGGGCGTGATCACCGCCATCACATCGCGACATATCGATGATTGTGGCGCCTATCCCCGCTACGAACCTCTCGGATGCGTGATTTGGTCGCAGGTGTTTCCCGGAGTCTATCGCTTTCGAAACGCCCGCATCGACTTCATGCAAGCGGTCACCAATAAGTGTCCCGTGGGGCCGAACCGCGGCTATTCGCGGATGCAGCACCTCTGGTTCTTGGAGCGCGTCATCGACATCTGCGCCCACCAGCTGGGCATCGCGCCCGAGGAAATGCGTCTCCGCAATTACATTCGCCCGGACGAGTTTCCTTACACCACTCCTAATGGTTGCGTGTACGACTCGGGAAATTATCCCGCAATGCTCGAAGTCGCGAAACGGCGCATCGGGTGGGAGGAATGGAAGGAGAAGCAGGCGACGGCTCGCAACCAGGGGCGGCTGATGGGCATCGGCATCGGAACCACCCTCGATTCCGGGACCAACAATTTCGGTCAGTCGCAAATCGTGAATCCCGGCCTTCCCTACTCGGGCAATTCGCAGGGAGCCAATTGCAAGTTGGATATTTATGGAGAGGTCGTCGTCGCGGTCGGTTCCTGCCCTCAGGGACAAGGGCACGAGACCACGGCGGCGCAGGTGGTGGCCGATGTGCTGAACATTCACCCCGACATGGTCACCGTGCGAACCGGTTTTGATACCGAGCGCAACGTGCACACCGGATTTTCCGGAACCTACGCCAGCCAGTTCGCCGTGTCCGGGCTGTCGGCGGTGCATGGCGCCGCCCAGAAGCTCAGAGCCGAAATGAAGCGGCTGGGAGCGTTCGCGCTCCAAAGTCACGAAGACGATCTCGAATTCGGCGTGGGTGCCCAGGGGCCGGAGGTGCGGGCCAAAGGCAGCGGCAAACCCATCAGCTATTGGGGGCTGGCGAATCTGGTCAATGCCAACAGTGCCGCACTTCCCCCGGAACTCTACGATGTCACGCTGAATTGCCGCTATGTCTGGCGCGCACCCTTCCAAGTGCCGGACCAACAGAAAAAGTACGGAAACCTGACCCTGACCTATGCTTCCCAGCTTCATATCGCGGTGGTCGAGGTCGATCGCGACACCTTCCTGCCTCACATCCTCGACTATGTTGCGGTGGACGATTGCGGCACGGTGATTCATCCTCCGATTGTCGAAGGCCAAGTCTTCGGAGCCACGGCTCACGGGATCGGAGCGGTGTTTCTCGAGAACTGCGTGTACGATGCGGTTGGCAACATGCTGACCAGCACGTTCAGCGACTATACGCCCATCACCGCCATGAATATGCCGAACATCAAATATGATCACATCGAGACCCCGTCCCCCCACAGCTACAGCGGTGCCAAAGGCATGGGCGAAGGCGGTGCGGCTCCGGTTCACACTCTCTCGGCGGCCCTGCAGGATGCTTTGTTTGCGCAGGGGGTGATCATTGACGACTCCTTCAACAACGCGGATCGTTTATACCGGGCGCTGGTGAAAAGAGAGATTGGCCAAGGGAAGGAACTGGTGAAGGTGGAGAAGCGGAGATAGCGGCGGCCCGCGCCACTGCGCCCGGGATTGTTTTGCGATTGGCGTTCTCGAGACATGAGACGGGTTTGTATCATCGGCTGCGGCGCAATTGGGAGTCTCTATGCCGCGCACCTGGCGCGGGTCGCCGAGGTGTGGGCGTTTGTCCGGCGGGAGGAGCATGCGCAAGCCCTCAATGGCCAAGGGTTGACCGTCTCCGGACGTCATAACTTTCATGTCAGGCTGCACGCCACCGCGGACGCGAGCGAACTGCCGGACTGCGAACTGGCGATTGTCGCTACCAAGGCCACCCAGGTGGAAGAGTCGATGTTGCTCGTGGGTTGCCGTTTCAGCCAAGGAGCGGTAATCTCGGCGCAGAACGGACTGGGCAGCGAGGAAATCATCGCGCGCGCGACCCGCGCTCAGGTCATTTGTGGCACCACATTCATGAGCGGCACGAAACATAGCGACACCCATGTGCAATACGAACTCGATACCGCCACCTGGCTCGGACCCTTCGAGCCACGGCATACTCCCTACGCCCTGGTGGCCGAAGCCGCCGATCTGATCTCGGCGAGCGGGCTCAAAGCCGAGGCCCTCCGCGATGCGCGTCCGGCACAATGGTCCAAGCTCATTTTCAATGCTTCGGTGAATGGCGTCTCGGCATTGACGGAACTTCCGCATTCCCCGCATTTCGCCGACCAGTCGGATTTCTCCCGCCTGGGATGCCTGCTGCACGAACTCATCGAGGAGGGGAAGCGGGTGGCGAAGGCGGCGGGCGTGAGGCTCGAGGAAGATCCTTGGGAGATGAACAAGATCGGCGCCCTGACCAATCATCCGCCTTCGATGCTCTATGACATCCGGCGGAAGAACCCGACCGAAATCGATTTTTTGAGCGGAGCCATCGCTCGGGAGGCGCAACGCCACGGTGTGCCGGCGCCGCTCCACTCCGCCGTGTACCGGCTGATCCGGGGCAAGGAAGCCTCCTGGACATTCCCGGATGAAAACAAACCCGTGGCCACGGTCACAGACGAACGGCCGGACGATGGCGCATGGTGACGAGAGCTGAATGGCGTGGCCTATTGATCGCTTGAAGTTGAATCGCGTCCGCGCCCTGATGAAGGATCAGGACCTGACGGCTCTGGTGGTGCGCGCGCCCGATAACATCGTGTATCTCACCAACTACTGGCCGATGAAAGGATACGACGCGGTTGTGTTCCCCTGCCAAGGCGAAGCAACTTTGATCGCCATCGAACCTCAACTCGCCGACGCCCAGCGCAACTCCTGGACCGAGGACATTCGTTTGTTCAAGAGCTATCACCCAAGCGATCCGCGCCCTCCGCAATACCGCGCCCTCGATCAAGCACTCGCGGTGCTGAAAGAACGCAGCCTCACCGACAAGATCGGGATCGAGTTGAATATGGGAACGCAAGCCGCCGATCGTATGGTGGGTGAGCCGACCACGCCGACGCAAACGTATTTCGACGGCTTCCACGGGGTGGCTGGGGAGGTCGTCGATGCGACCCCCCTGCTCAACCAGGCTCGGGGCATCAAGACGCCGCAGGAGATCGAGCGCATGCGCCTGGCCAACGAGCTCGCCGCCCTCGCCATGGAACACACCCGCGAGCGGATGCGACCGGGCATGAAAGAGAGCGAGGTCGGGGGGATCTACGAGAGCGTGGTTCACGGATTCGGCGTGGGCTACAAGGGTAAAGTTGAGATGGCGCGCGCCTTCACCCTGGTATGGTCGGGGAAGGGAATCGCTACCTTCACCGCAACCGGCGATCGCCCCATTCAGAAAAACGAGCCCACCTTGTTTGAGATCTGGGTGTGCGCAGATGGCTACTGGACGGACTTGACCAAGAACGTTTGCCCGGGCGAGCTCGCCCCCGAGTATCACAAGCTGCTGGACCTGCTGCTCAAGGTCTTCCACGAGGCCGCCGCCTACTCCCACGATGGCGCCAGCTTCCCGGAACTTGATCGCCTGGTTCGTGCGCGAATTGCCGAAGGTGGATATCCCGGTCAGCCTTCTCACCCCATCTGTCACGGGGTGGGGGCCCGCGCCCACGAGCCGCCCTATGCGCACCAGGCCGGAGGCGGCACGATACAAAAGGGAATGGTGTTGGCGATCGAGCCCGGGATTTACTGGGAAGGCGGCGGTGGTCTGCGCCTGGAGGATGATTTCCTGATCACCGACAGCGGGAACGAAAAGCTATGCCCCTATCCCGACGATTTCCGCTTGCTCGCACGTCGACCCTGAAGCGGTGAGGACCGAGAACTGTGCCCAAGCCGGTCTTGAAGCTCGAAGCTAAACTGGCGGAAAAGATCATCGCCGAGGTCCGCGAAGATGAGATCGTGGCTATGTGCTCGGATGTCATCAACATTCCCAGCCCGACCGGCGACGAGTTCGAGATGGCCTGCTATATGCAGCAGGCGCTCGCCCAACTCAACCTCGAGGTTAGCTGGCAGGAGATCGAGGAACGGCGGGCCAATGTGGTCGCCCGGTGGAGGGGAGTGGGAGGCGGCAAAAACCTGATGTTCAACGGTCACATGGACACCTCGAACACCGGCCGCGAGGAGTTTCTCACCGGGATCGGCTATAAGCCGCACGCGGTGGTACGAGATGGGTTCATTTACGGCCTCGGCATTTACAACATGAAAGGTGCGCTCGTCTGCTATACCCAGGCCCTGAAGGCGCTCGCGCGCTCCGGGGTCAGACTCAAGGGTGATGTGATCATCGCCGCCGTGGTCGGAGAGATTGAAAAGACGCAGTGGGAGGAATTCCGCGGCAAAGACTATCGCGGCTACGGGGTCGGAACCCACTACCTGGTGAATCACGGTGTCCTGCCCGACCTGTGCATACTCGGCGAACCCACCGACATGAAAGTCGTGCTCGAACTCTTTGGCTCCCTTTGGGTGCGAATCTCTTGCGCCGGCATCTACGCGCACACTGCTTTCGCGGAAGGCCGCCCGGAGATGAATTCCATCCGGAGGATGTACGCCTTGATGGACACCATTCTGAAGTGGATCGCCAATTGGGAGAAGAATGCCTCGCATGGGGGAAAAAAGGCAGTGGTGAATCTAGGGTGTATTCGTGGAGGTCATCCTTGGCGGGCTAGTCGCACCCCGGAGAAAACGGATCTGTTC
>JASHSL010000129.1 GCA_030040855.1 Terriglobales bacterium | reverse complement strand
TCGCATTGCCCCAATTTCGCTCGTACTGGCGATGGCACTACTCACGGGAGTGGCGACGGCGCAAGGCCCGCATCGCGGCGGCGATTTCCTGGGCCCGATGATGAGGGATATGCTTGATCTCACCGACACCCAACAAGCGCAGATCAAGCAGATCTACCAGAACGGCAAAACCAGCATGCAGAGTTTGTGGAGCCAGGAACGCGAAAGCCACGAGGCGATGCTGAAACTGATTACCAGTGGCGCTTTTGATGCCGCCAAGGCGCAGGCGATCGCCAGCCAGGAATCGCAAGTCCATGCACAACTCGAGGTGGCGCACGCGCAGATGGCGGCACAGGCCTATCAGGTCCTGACGCCCGAGCAGAAGACCAAGCTCAACGAATTCTTGGCCAAGCGCGAGCAACGCATGCAGGAGCACATGCAGAACCGCTCCCAAGCGCCCAGCTCGGAATAGACTTCGGTTCGCCGCATCGGACTTCGTAAGGGTTTCGCTGGCGGGCCCCCACAAAAAGGGGGCCTCACCGCAACCGGTCAAGGTAGCCATCACCAGCCCCATTGGAAGGTTGAGAGCAGGAAGGCTCGGTGGTTACTACGGTCGCCTACCTCACGAACTGCGCCTCCAAGCACGGCTCCTTCTCTCCTGATCTCGCGTGGGGCCGAGGTGGCGCGCCTTCACTCTCCTTGCTCTGCTGAAAGATCATAAAACCTCAGCCAGGCGGCGGATGCCCTCATGGATTTCCGTTGCCTTCAAGCGGCAGTAGCCCAGCAGCAGCCCAGGGCGAAGTGGGCTCCCTATGTGGTAAGGGCCCACTCCGTAGATCAGAATTCCGTGCGTCTGCGCCCTGCGGATAATCTGCTGCTCCGAAACTCGGCGTCTCGGCCAAAGCACGATGTGCGCTCCTGCGCCATCGCCAGTGACCTCGACTCGATCCCCTAGGAACTGCCCGATGGCTTCGAGCAAAGCCTCCCGCCGACTGGCGTTCCGGCGACGAACACGACGCAGATAACGTTCGTAAAGGCCACCGGCAATGAATTCAGCGAGGGTCTCTTGTTCGAGGCTGGCCGTATGCCGGTCGCACAGCCACTTCGCCGCCGTAAAGGTCTTCACCCAGGCTTTAGGGGCAACCAGGTATCCGATGCGCAGGGCGGAGAAGATGGTTCGGGAAAAGGTGCCGATGTAAATCACACGGCCTTGCTGATCGAGCCCCTGCAGAGATTCGATCGGTTGCCCCTGATAATAAAACTCGCCGTCGTAGTCGTCCTCAACGATAAGTGCTCGCGCACGCTTGGCCCATTCGAGCAATGCCAGACGTCGAGCCAGCGGCAGGATCGCGCCCGTTGGGAACTGGTGTGACGGTGTCACGAAAGCCAGACGTGCAGCCGACGGCAGTTTGGCCGGATCCAGGCCGTTGCGGGCCACCGGCACGGCGACAAGATGGGCTCCGGCCGCGCGGAGCACCTCCCGGGTCCCCTGATAGCTGGGGTCCTCGATGGCAACCTGATCCCCCTCATCGATGAACACGCGGGCAATGAGGTCGAGCGCCTGCTGCGAGCCGTTTAAGACGATGACTTGCTCCGGATCGCAAGCTACGGCGCGTGACCTTCGCAGGTGGGTCGAGATCGCCTGCCGTAAGGCGAAGCAGCCACCGGGAGAAGCGTAGTCGAGTTGGGCGACGCTGGTTCTGCGGGCGCAGCGCTGAAGGATGCGCCTCCATGCCTGAAAGGGAAAGGTCTCAAGGTCGCTGATGCCAAAGGCAAAGTCATAGGCCCGTGGACGTGGCGCGCGCGAGGGGAGGTGGATTCTCCGCGAAGCCTCGGTCGCGGCTTCGCCAAATCGTGAAAGCGTCACTCTGAGGGAAGGCTGGAGTGCGCTCGATCGACGAATTTCGACAGCCTTCGAAACGTAGGTTCCGGACCCCAACCGCCCGGTGGCGAACCCCTCCGCTAGCAATTGCTCGTAGGCCATCAACGCAACCGTGCGCGACACGCCGAGCTGCTCGGATATCTCGCGGGTCGAAGGCAGCTTTTCTCCGGCGCCGAAGGTGCCGTCGAGAATCGCCGTTCGGAAACGGCGGTAGACCTGCCGGAACAGCGGTTCGCCCTGCCTCATAAGTGGTATCACGACTTCGATAGAAAGTGGATATTCTAAATCACCACCCGCCGCGGGCAAACTCTGACAGATAGGAAGAGCCATGCCGATTCGTTTCCTGTGCCTCCGTTGCGTCCTACTCGGTGCCTTGTTGCAAGCTCAACCCATGGCAGCGGCACAGATCTCGACATCGCTGTCGGCAGCCCACCCCAGGGATGGCCAGCATGATTGGGACACGTTCTTCGGAAGCTGGAAAATGCGCCTGCGGAAACGCCTGCAGCCGCTGAGCGGATCCGATGATTGGGTGCAGTTTGAATCGCACGACACCACGCGAAAACTCTGGGGCGGCCGCGCCAATCTTGACGAACTCGAGGCCGACGGCCCGAACGGACATATCGAGGGTCTAACGCTGCGCCTTTATAACCCGCATAGTCACCAGTGGAGCATCTACTGGGCGAACAGTGCAGACCCGGCGCCGGAGAATCCCCTGATCGGGGAATTCAAGAACGGGCGAGGTGAGTTCTACGATCAGGAAATGTTTAACGGTCGAAGCATTTTTGTCCGCTTCCTCTGGACCAACGTAAGTGAAACCTCCGGCGACTTCGAACAGTCGTTCTCGGACGACGGCGGCAGGACGTGGGAACCGAACTGGGTAACCACCATGGAGCGCGAGCCTGCCGGGCGGGCGAATGTCCCGCCCAACCCGGACCACCACGATGGCCAGCACGATTTTGATTTTGAGTTCGGCTGCTGGAAGGTGCACCTACAACGGCTGGCGCAGCCTCTGAGCGGATCCGAACAGTGGTTGGAGTACGACGGCACCATCGTCGTGAGCAACCTCTGGAACGGGCGTGCCAATGTTGCTGAGTTCGAAGCCAAGCATGACAGGGCTGGCATCGAAGGGCTCAGCCTCCGCTTGTTCGATCCGCATACGCATCAATGGAGCATGTGGTGGGCTAATGCAATGGAGGGAAGGCTCGATTCCCTCCCCGTCGTAGGCCGCTTCGAGAACGGGCGGGGCGAGTTCTACGCCTTCGAACAATATTCGGGACGGTGGGTGATGGTCCGGTTCCTCTTCTCCGGCACCCGGACGAATTTCGTACACGGGGAGCAGGCGTACTCGATCGATGGGGGAAGGACGTGGGAAGCAAACTGGATCGAAGACCTCACGCGCGACGAGGGCAAGCCATGATCATCGAGATGCGAACCTACAAATTGAAGGCTGGCTGTCGCAAGCGGTTCCTTGAGATCTTCCGCGCCAAGTCGATGCCAGCGCATGCGGAGGTCGGGATGCGAATCCTCGGGCCGTTTCTCTCCCTGGAAGACGAGGACACCTTCTTCTTTATGCGTGGATTTCCCGACCTCCAGTCACGCGAGCCGATGAAGGCAAAGTTCTACGAAGGTGCCCTTTGGAAAGGAGAGTTGGAACCTGTGTTGATGCCGATGATTGAGAAGTATGACGTCGTGCTGGTGGAGGACAAAGAGGGCTTGATCCGGTGGGATGTTGACGCGGCGTAGGCGAATCCGATTTCGCCAAAATCTCGTTTAGGCCTGCGATTTCGACATGATCGTTGATCACACTTTAGTCGCGGACCGGTACCCGGCCCAGCTTGAGCCGTTTCTTGCTGCCGCGAATCTTGGGATTCCCGGCTTTGGCGCGCTGATACAATCGTGTCTCAGAAGAGACTATGCTGCCCAAGAGCTTGCGCCCTCTCCTCCCCTACCTCAAGAAGTACCGCAGCGCGTACGTAGCGGGGACCTTGTGCGTCTTTTTGAACAATGCAGTCTGGATTCTGTTCCCCCAGGTGATTCGCTGGGCAGTGGATGACCTTCATCTCGGTGTCACCCGGCGGAAGCTCTTCACCTACGCCCTGTTGCTGCTCGCCATAGCCTGCATCAAGGGAATTTTTCAGTTTCTCACGCGCTGGATCGTCATCGGCATTTCTCGCGAGATCGAATTCGACCTCCGGAACGATCTCTTCCGTCACTTGGAAAGGCTGTCCTATACCTACTACCAGCGGACGCGGACCGGCGACATCATGGCTCGGGCGACCAACGATCTCAACGCGGTGCGCATGCTGCTCGGACCGGCCGTCATGTATTCGGCGAACACGATTGTGTTCACTGCCGGCGCCCTGGCCTTTATGGTTTCGATCAGCCCCCGGCTTACCCTGTATGCCTTTCTGCCCCTGCCCCTGGTCAGCATCGTGATCCAGTACTTCGGGCGGCAAATTCATGAACGCTTCGAAAAGATTCAACAGATGTTCTCCGAGATTTCGGCCCGGGCACAGGAGAATTTTTCCGGGGCGCGGGTCATTCGCGCCTACGTGCAGGAGGAGGCGGAGATCGCGGGTTTTGAAGCCTCCAACCGGGAATACATCCGGCGCAGCCTAAAGCTGGTCCGCTTAATGGGCATGCTGTGGCCGACCTTGGAAATCATGTTGGGCCTCGCCGTCGTGCTCGTGCTCTGGCTGGGCGGGCGCGAGGTGCTCGAGGGACAGCTCGCGGTGAAGCTGCTTTCCTCGCTCGGAACCACCACCACGTTGCGTCTGGAAGGCGCGATGAGCCTGGGAGCGTTCGTTGCCTTTAACACCTATATGGTGCAACTGACCTGGCCGGTCATCGCCTTGGGTTGGGTGCTGAACATTTTCCAGCGCGGCACGGCCTCGATGGGCCGGATTAACGAGATCTTCCTCGAATCGCCGGAGATTGCCGACAGCGCAGAGGTCAGGTACCAGAGCTCCGCTATCCCCATCGAAGGAGAAATCGAGTTCCGCCACCTCAGCTTCTCCTACCACGGCACGGCGGTCTTAAAGGACATCAACCTGCGCATTCCCAGGGGCAGCAGTCTGGCCATCGTGGGCCCGACCGGTTCGGGCAAGACCACGCTGGTCAGCTTGATTCCGCGAATCTACGACGCGGCGCCCGGGACCGTGCTCATCGACGGAAGGCCCATTCGGGAGTATTCGCTCGAGTTCCTGCGCAAGTCCATTGGATTCGTACCGCAGGAGACCTTCCTGTTCAGCGAAAGCATCCGTGAGAACGTTGCCTTCGGAGTTGCCGGAGCCAGTGATGAGCAGGTCTCGGCTGCAGCGCACGCGGCCAGCATCGCCGATGACATCGAAAGCTTTCCTGAGCAATACCACACCCTGGTCGGAGAGCGGGGTATCACCCTCTCCGGCGGCCAGAAGCAACGTACGGCCATTGCCAGAGCCCTGATGCGCAACCCTCGCATTCTGATTCTCGATGATGCGCTCTCGAGCGTTGACACCCATACGGAAGAGAAGATCCTGAACCATCTGCGGGAAATCATGCACGGGCGCACCACGATTTTCATCTCCCATCGGGTCTCGACGGTGCGAAATGCCGATCGCATCGCGGTGCTGCACGGGGGAGCGATCGTCGAGCTGGGCACGCATGAGGAATTGTTGGCACGGAACGGCTACTACACCGATCTTTACCAGAAGCAGCTGCTCGAAGAGGAACTGGCCGAGGTCTAGGAAATGCCCGGCGGCTGTCTTCGCTCGAGCGCAGCCGTGCTCGGGCGCGGACCATGCCCGTTGACCATGGAAGCATACTCAAATACCACCCTTGAGGTGAGTTCCCGCGATGCACCGTGTCCGAGTTCCTGAGCTCCTCGACAGCGATTCCGGAACCCCGGAGGAGATCGCGGCTTCCCTCTCCGACCTCAAGAGGATCAATCGCTGGTTTGGCGGAGTGGCCACGACTTGCAGCATGATTCAGTATGTGGCCAGGGAAACCGGAGCGAGATCGCTCTCCCTGCTGGAGGTCGGAGCCGGACAGGGAGATGTACCGAGGGCTGCCAGGGAACGCCTCACCCGGCTCGGCATCCGCCTTGAAGTCTGCTTGCTGGACCGCGCTCCCTCGCACCTCAGAACCAGGATGGAGGACTCCGTTCCCAGGGTGGCGGGAGACGCGCGCGCCCTTCCCTTTGGCGAGGAGAGTTTCGACCTAGTCTCGAGTTGCCTGCTCGCCCATCATTTCCCGGCGGAAGATTTGTTGCGCTTTGTGAAGGAAGGCTTACGGGTGGCCAGAACCGCGGTGCTGATCAACGATCTGGTCCGGCATCCGCTGCATTTGGCCTTGGTTTATGCCGGCTGGCCCCTCTACCGCAGCCGGCTGACCCAACATGATGCGCCTGCTTCCATCCGCCAGGCGTACACCCTCGACGAGATCGAGGAAATTCTGCAAGCAACCCCGGCCGCCGCCGTCGTCATCCGCCGCCACCCCTGGTTCCGGATGGGAGTGGTAGTGTGGAAGCAAAGCTTGCCCGCCTCTCGGGCTTGAAGGGATTCGGAAATTGCCATCCAGGTACGATGTGATTGTCATCGGAGGAGGGCCGGGAGGAACAGCCGCCGCCATCACCTCGGCGCAAAACGGCGCACGAACCTTGCTGCTCGAGCGCGGACGCTTTCCGCGTCACAAAGTGTGCGGCGAGTTCGTTTCCCCGGAGGCGCTGGGCCTGCTGTTCCAGTTGCTCAGCGGGCGCGAGCGCGCACTCCTCGAGGAGGCGGTCCGGATCTCCCAAGCCCGTATCTTCCTCGACCAGCGCGTCGTCGAGACTCCTATCGAAGTCGGCGCTCGCAGCATTGCGCGCCTGGATCTCGATGCGGCCCTTTGGCAGTCCGCACAACAGGCCGGGGTCGAAACTCAGCAGCAAGCCAGCGCACACTCGGTCCTCGGTGCTGGCCCGTTCCTAGTGCGCACCTCGCTCGGGGATTTCGAGGCCCGGGCGGTGGTGAACGCCTCCGGCCGTTGGTCGAGCCTGAAACCTGCGGCCCCAAATCCCGGCCATCAGAGGGGCAAATGGATCGGTGTCAAGGCGCACTTCTCGGAGTCTTCCCCGAGCGATTCCGTCGATCTCTATTTCTTTGACGGCGGCTACTGTGGGGTGCAGCCCGTGGCCCTGCGAACGGAGGGGGATGGGCGGCGAATCAACGTCTGCGCGATGGTGCGGGCTGATGTCGCCAGCCGTCTGCACGAGGTATTCGAACTCCATCCCGCACTGGGCCGCCGGGCCCGTCGCTGGCGGCCGTGCATGGAGCCAATCAGTGTGGCGCCCCTGGTCTTCGCGCGGCCTGAGCCGGCCCGAGCCGAGGTTCTGGCGGTGGGCGATGCCGCGGGATTCCTCGACCCATTCGTGGGCGACGGGATCTCGCTGGCGTTGCGCAGCGGCACACTGGCGGCCTGCTGTCTGGCTCCCTTCTTAGAGGAGAAGATTCGCTTAAGCGAGGCGATCCATCATTACCGCAGACAATACCAGCGCCAACTGGCGCCGGTTTTTCGCTCGTCGGCAAAACTCCGCCGTATGCTCGAGATCCCGCGTGTGGCGCGCAGACCGCTTCTTTTTTTCCTGGAAAACTCTCCCGCGCTCGCCCGGTACTTGGTCCGCAGCACGAGATGATGGGGGGAGACAATCCCGGCCTCCAGGGGAAGCAACCGCCCGTCCCACCCAGGAGGTCGCGAGAGTCGGTCCTCTAGCGCACCACCAGCACTTCCCGAACATTGTCGCGGGTCAAAAAGAATTTGATCGAAGTAAAATCCCGGAAAAGATTCTCGATGTGGCGGTTATTGAATACACGTTGCAGGCGAAATCCCTCCACCGCGCCGCCCCGCCGGGTTTGGACATGCTGCATCTCGAGGGTGTCCGGGCTCACGATATGGTATCGGTAACAAGGCGCATCCGGGCCGGCTTCGCGAGTATGGAAGAAGGCCAAGAGCACGGCTCCCGGTTTCATCATCGACCATAGGCGCGCCACCACCGGCTTTACCAGGCTCTCGTCCAGGTAGTCAGCCAGATTCCAGCACAGCACCAGGTCGAACTTGCCGGCGGCGTAGGCCAGATTCTCGGTAAAGAAAACCTTCTGATCCAAGACCCGTTGGCCATCCTCGTCTTCGGTCACCAGACCGGGGTCGGTCGAGGCCTCGAGCAGGTCCTCGCTATAGATTTTGTGTCCCCGTTCGGTCAGATAGCGAATGTTTGCGGCCGAAGTCGAACCGATATCGAGAACGCAGAGCGGTTCCTCGGACTGCAGCAGGCGCGCCAGTTCGTGCAGCCCGCTCGACCGCCGCGTCAGTCGCTCGACTCCCCGAGCCGGTTTGACGCCCGGGGACGTGCTGGAATTACCAAATATTTTCATGAAGCTACGGCTTCGGGACGGAGGTTTCGGTCCGGCCCGGCGCAGACACCTCGGCGTCCTTACCAGACAAACGATACATCGTCGCTACGCCGAAGAACCCGCCATCACTACCCTAATCCTTGCCTGCCGAGCTGCCTGCGGTTCGAGGCTGGGCCGGGCTGGGCTTGGCTTCTGCTTGGGCCCCGGCGGCCTTGGCTGCCGCAGACTTCGCGCCTTCAGGCTGAACGTTCACCTTACCAATCAAAAGCGCCCCGTCCTCGACCACAATGCGCTGGGTCAAAATATCAGCGGTCGCAACGGCCGTTTTTCGTAGCTCCGTACACTCGCTGGCTCGAATGTTGCCTTCGACTTTGCCTTCGATAACAACTCCTTTGGCATGGACGTTGGCTCGAACCTGACCGTTTTGTCCAATGACCAGATTGTTCTTGGTTAACTCGATGGTGCCTTCGACCACGCCATCGACATACAGATCCTCACTGCCGGAAAGCTCTCCTTTGATAGTGAGAGACCGGCCGATATGGGCGAACTCCGCAGGCATGCCCTTCTCCTTGAACGATTTTGCCGCCAGAAGCGAAGCGGAGACTAAATTCTAACCGACTTGCCTGGTCCTCGGCAGTCCCTGGCAGGGCAATGGCCACCAAGGCGCCGATTGGCAAGTGTAGGCTTTAGAATTTGAAGGAGAAGTAAGGAGACGTGTGGCGCTGGCAGAGGTAGGGACAAAGCTAAGATCTGGTCGAAGTGTTCTCCAGATTGGCCAACGACGGTGGCGGGCAGGGCTCATAGCCGTCCTGGCAGTGGCAGCCGCACTGCGCGCCTGGAGCGAGCAGAAACCGGCTTCGAGTTGGCCGCGAGAGCTGGTGAGGCAAGCTACCGAGAACGAAATCCACGCCGGTGCGGGCGGAATGGGATTGATGTTCAGAGAGCGCAAAGAAACGCCTCATGGCTGCCAGGTCAGTCTGATCGTTGAAAC
>JASHSL010000128.1 GCA_030040855.1 Terriglobales bacterium | reverse complement strand
AATTACGAGCACTGGCTCTGGCCACTCTTCCCCAAGGAGAATGCCGAGGCAGGGTGCCAGACCTGCCATGCGGCCGATATGGTGCTCCTCAGCGGCGATGTGGGTGGAACCATCAGCCAGGGCAAGGATTTGTTCCGACAGAAAGGTTGCGTCGGCTGCCATCGCTACGAGGGCTACGACAAAGAACCGGAAGACTTGAATAACATCAGCCAGCAGATCAAGCAGTTCGAGCAACAGAAGAAGGAAAACGTCAAGATCGCCGACGATTTGATGAAGCAGGCGGATGCGGCGGAGAGCAATGAAGAAGCCAACCTCCTCAACGGCAAGGCCGTGGCCTTGAAAGTTGCCAACAGCAAGCTCGACGGCCGCATTCAACAGCTCGACTTCCAGTCGCACAGCCTGATGCAAGATATGAAAAAGGTCGGGCCCAATTTGAAAGACATTCGCCTCAAGCTGAATAAGAACTGGATTCCCGTCTGGCTGAAGAAACCGACCGACTTCCGCCCGACCACTAAGATGCCAAACTTCCGCCTCAGCGACCATCAGATCGAGGCCATCTCCGCCTATCTGTGGCAGTCGGCACTGACCGATCCCCTGCCCAAGCAGAAGGCGGGAAACCCGGATCACGGTGAGGAACTCTTCGAAACGCGCGGCTGCCTAGCTTGCCACTCGATCGGTGAGGGCGAGCAGATGACCGGCGGCACCTTTGCCGCGAATCTTAGCCGCGTCGGCGAGAAGGCGAATTACGATTACCTGGTACGGTGGATTCACAACGCGCGCGAGCGCACGCGCCCCTATTGTCCGTACGAGAAAAAAGACATCGGCCCCGAGGATTACGCCAAACACGGTCTGCCCTATCAGTTCGACCTCGAACACAGTCAATGTCCCAACGACGGCCACGAACTGCAAGTCCAGAACATGACGGTGATGCCAAGCCTCCGGCTCAGCGTAGAAGATGCCCAGGACATCGCATCCTATCTTATGACCCAGAAGCAGAAGGAGCCCTCGGCGTACGCGGAAGCTTCCTTCATGGACGATCCCAACCTGAAGGCGGAAGGCAAGATGTGGATTCGCCACTTCGGCTGTGCGGGCTGTCATGAGATCTCAGGCCTTGAGGACGAAGGCCGCATCGGCACGGAGCTGACCTTTGAAGGCAGCAAACCCATCGAGCGCCTGGACTTTGCCCTGTTCACCGTGCCCGCCGAGCGCGGCGGCCTGGAACCGATCACCGATGCGGAAGATTTGGCGCGGCTGCCCGACGGTCCCGCCACCCAACCTTGGTACGACCATAAGGGCTTCTTCGAGCACAAGTTAGCGGAGCCGAACGTCTTCGACAAGGGAAAGACCAAATCAGCGACCGAGGCTTTGCGGATGCCGAATCTGCACCTGACGAAGGATCAGATTCTTGCTCTGACCACCTTCCTGCTCGGAAGCGAAGAGAGTTCCCTGCCGCAAGAGTATCAATACAAGCCGGGCGACGCGCGCCGCGATATCCAGGAAGGTTGGTGGATCGTCAAGAAATATAACTGCATGGGATGTCATCAGTTCCTTCCCGAGCAGAAAACAGTTCTCATGGGCTTGCCGCAATATCGCGACACGCCGGAGCAGCTGCCCCCCAAGCTCCTCACCGAAGGGGCGCGAGTCAATCCGGAATGGCTGCGGCAGTTCCTGTCAAACCCCGCGTTAAGCGAGGCTGACACCAACCGCAACGGGGTGCGTCCCTATCTAAACGTGCGTATGCCCACGTTTTCGTTCTCCGACAACGAACTGCGCAAGCTGGTACGCTTCTTCCAGGCGCTTTCGCAGCAGCCATTACCGTACATTCCGGAGCGGGTATCGGTGCTCACTGCAAGCGAAACGGAAATGGCCCGCAGCTTGTTTTCAAGCACGGCCGCTCCTTGCTTGAAGTGTCATGCCACCGGCGACCCGCAGCACGACAAAATCGCCACCGCGCCGAATTTTCTCCTGGCAAAGGACAGACTTAAGCCGGATTGGGCGGAGCGTTGGGTGCTCGATCCCCAGGCGATCAGTCCGGGTACTTCCATGCCTTCCGGGCTATTCCGCCGGGTAAACAATCAGTGGGTTTTTGCCGGGCCAACGCCGCCATCCTTCCAGGGATACGAGAAGGATCATTCTAAGCTGCTGGTTGATTACATTTTTCAGCTTACCCCGGAAGAGCAGAAACGTGTAGCCTCCTCCATGGGGCGGGCCGCGGCATCTACCGAGACGCCAAGTAAGCCCGGGCACGCTGCCACGTCGGGTGCGGCTGCAGGGGGTGGGGGCACGCGGTAAAATGTTAGGTTCTTTCCTATGATGAGCGTCATTCTGAGCGCGCGCAGGCAGCCGAGATCGGGCGCCCGGTGGCGCTCGACCACGGGCAATTGGGGAGTCTCCCGAGATGCTCGAGATTTGAAATGTTTCCCAAGGGTCCTAAACTTTGAGAAGTTCTCAAAATTCTTTACGAAAGGGCGACATGATGAATAAGAAGCTGTCGATCGCAATGCTCGGGTTGTTGGGGATGTGCTTCTGCCTGCTGGCGGGCTGCAGCAAGAAGGAAAGTGCGACCAGCGAAGCCCAACCGGCAGCGGCACCTGCCGCGCCTGCCACTCCCATCGACCCCAACACCGTGGCCAGCGTCAGCGGAACGGTGAAGTTCGATGGAGCGGCTCCCAAGCAGGCCAAGATTGACATGAGCCAGGATCCAGCATGCAAGGGAACAAATATGGCCGAAACCATCGTTGCGGAAAACGGTGACCTGGCCAACGTCTTCGTGTATGTGAAGGATGGGTTGGGAGACCGAACTTTTGATGTGCCCACGCAGGCGGTGACCATTGACCAGCAGGGTTGCAAGTATCATCCCCATGTGCTCGGAGTAATGGCGGGACAAACGATTGAGATCAAGAACGACGACCCGACCACCCACAACATCCACCCAACTCCCCAATCCAATCGGGAGTGGAACGAATCGCAGCCGCCGCAGACCGCTGCGATCGAAAAGAACTTTGCCCGGGAAGAGATCATGCTGCCGGTGAAGTGTAATCAACACCCGTGGATGCGGATGTACATCAACGTCGTGAAGAACCCGTTTTATGCGGTCACTGGCGCCGATGGAAAATACGAAATTAAAGGCCTCCCGCCGGGCGACTATACCCTGGCCTTCGTTCAGGAAAAACTGGGAGAGCAGGATCAAAAGGTCACCCTGGCGGCGAAGGATAGCAAGACCGTGGATCAGACCTTCAAAGCGGAATAGCGGCCAGACATGGAAGCGGGACCATGCAGTGTCCATCCCGCTTCCCAAAACTACCCACCCGCCTCCTGGAACCCGAAGGCGGCTGGGACTTCATGGATAAAGGGATGACTCTGAAAGGGCTCTCCACACCTTATAACCGGCGTCTTCACAGCTTTGCCGTCTTTCTTGCCGGCTGGACGTTTCTGCTGATCCTCGCCGGCGCTTTAGTGACCAGCAACGACGCGGGCCTGTCGGTCCCGGACTGGCCCACTTCCTTCGGCTCCCTCTACAAGATCCCGCACCTGGTGGGCGGGGTTCGCTTTGAGCATATCCATCGCATGATCGCTCAAGTAGCCGGCCTGCTGACGATTATTCTTGCCTTTTGGACTTGGCGTGCAGACCGGCGGCCCTGGATGAAATATCTGGGGGTCGGTGCCCTCGCCACGGTCATTGCCCAGGGGATCCTGGGCGGGCTTACCGTGTTGTTCTACCTCCCGCCACCGATCTCCTCGGCCCACGCGGCACTGGCGCAAACCTTCTTCTGCCTCACGGTTGCCATTGCGCTGTTTACCGGACCTCGGTGGGTGGAGGAGGTTCCCAAGGTCGAGCCCGACGCCCGTCGTCCGGCGCTCATCACCCTCGCCTTGCTTTCGATCCTGGTTCTCTATGTGCAGTTGGGGTTGGGCGCGATGTTTCGCCATCACGGA
>JASHSL010000016.1 GCA_030040855.1 Terriglobales bacterium | reverse complement strand
GGGAAAATTCGTCTCGTTCTTTTGCGGGGTGCTGGACAGCCAAGAAAATCGGCTGGTGTACTGCAATGCGGGACACAATCCTCCCATTGTAGTTCGAGGTCTTGGTGCGGCCATTGAATTGAATGCGGCCGGAGCAGTGCTCGGGCAGTTTCCCGACTGGGTGTATGAACAGAGCGAAATTCGACTGCAATCCGGCGATGCCCTGGTGCTTTTCACGGACGGACTCGTCGATGCCTGGAATGAAAAAGAGGAGTCGTTCGGGGAAGGCAGCTTGATCCGGATTGCGCAACAGAGGCTGGGCGAGCCGGCGGTTCAGCTGATGGAGTCCCTGCTCGATGCAGCTTCCAAACATTGTGGCGGACGTTTTCAAGATGATGCCAGCATCGTAATCGTGAAGGCGATGTAGAATCGCGGTTAGTCCACGTCCTACCGTCGACGCACAGCCCTGCGGGTGGCACGATTTCGATCCGTCCGGCTGTGATCCTCCTCCCCCCTCCCGCCTACTCGGCTCGCGGGAGCCCACCCCCTGGATGGAATCGGAGGGTGCGCCCCATACAGCAAAGACGCAGTGCCTGGATTATGATGGCGAGGGCCAGGATCGTGGAATGGGCCGACGTTTCCTGGGAGTTTGACTCGCATTTCTGGGAAGGCGGCGTATGACCCGACCTCAATTCGTCGACCATTTGGTATGGCGGGTCCGTGACCTGAGCCAAACCGAAAAGTTTTACGCGGCGCTGTTAGGAACACCGGACCACCGGGCCAAGGACAGCATCATGTATCAGGTGGGCGACACGCGACTGTTTTTCACTCGTTGCCAGGGGCAAGCTTCCGGCACTTACGACAAAGAAAAGGTTGGTCTTAACCATTTCGCTCTCGGCGTACGGACGCAGGAAGACCTGACGAAAATAGAAACCCAGCTCGACGCTGCCGGAATCGCTCATAGCGGGATCAAACTCGATTCCTATGGGGGAACACCCTTCCTTTGGATGGATGATCCTGATGGCCTACGCGTGGAGTTCTACCTGCGGCCTGGATAGCGGATAGGGCGGTTAGAATAGGAGAAAAAAGGGGACCTCAAACTTATGGCAACCACGCGTAGCGTCCGTCCGGAAACGGCTTCGAGCGAGATTCCGCCGGTACCGCTGACCATCGAAGGCTATATGGTGCTGCACCAGATGATGCAGTTTCGCTGGCCGGCATGGCAAGGGCTGCGGGCTTCGGCAAAAGCTGACATCCTCGAAGAAGCCACTCAAGTGCTGGCGACGATGGAGCAGAACCAGTCAGGGCAATCGGGGCTCTTTTCTCTGGTGGGACACAAGGGCGACCTGATGTTGGTTCACTTCCGGGAATCCCTCGATGAGTTGCATCAGATCGAGTTGCGGTTGGCGCGGCTGAAGCTGAGCGAGTACTTGCAGCCGACGACCTCCTACCTATCGGTGATCGAATTGGGGCTTTACGAGTCCAGCATCAAGACCTATCACGAACTGGCGGAGCGGGGCCTCGAGTTGTACTCGAAGGAATGGAAGCAGGCGATCGAGGAGACGCTGACGCGGCAGCGGGACGCTATGCGGCCGCGCTTATTTCCGGAGTTCCCCAAGCACCGCTACATCTGCTTTTATCCTATGGATCGCCGACGCGGTGAGGATCAGAACTGGTATCGGCTTCCCATCGAAGAGCGGGCGCGACAGATGAATGAGCATGGGTTGGTGGGGCGCCGCTATGCCGACGATGTGAAACAAATCATCACCGGATCGATTGGGTTCGATGACTGGGAGTGGGGAGTGGATTTGTTTGCCAACGACCCGCTCGTCTTCAAGAAACTGATCTACGAAATGAGGTTCGATGAGGTGAGCGCGGTGTATGCCCTGTTCGGACATTTTTATGTTGGCATACGCTGTTGCGCATCGGAGCTGGGTAAGCTCCTGAGCGGTAAAGCTCGCAAGCCATGAATGCCACGGCAGGCTGACAAATTGCGCAATAGGGGGCCAAGGCAACATCAGCCGGTTTCTCAACCATGACCTTTGCCCTTTGCGCGGTTCGGTTCTTGATTCTCGAACACATCAGGGGAACAAATGGCAACACTTGGACTGATCGAATACAACGAGGCGAGCCCAGAGGTCAGGGCGGTTTACGACAACATCATGGCAACCCGCAAAACCGACTGGGTCAACAACTTTTGGAAGGCCATCGCTCACGACCCGGCCACGCTGAAGCGGACGTGGGAGGACATGAAGGAAGTCATGGCGCCAGGGGCACTCGACGCACTGACGAAAGAGATGATTTACGTGGCCGTCAGCGTGAGTAACCAATGTGCCTACTGCATTGCCTCGCATACGGTATCGGCCCGGAAAAAGGGCATGACCGACCAGATGTTTAAGGAATTGATGGCGGTCGTGGGCATGGCGAATGAGACCAACCGGCTAGTCGCGGGTTACCAGGTGGAGATCGACGAACAGTTCAAGCCGCAGAATCAATGACTCCAATCCCACACGCATGGCTCGTTAATCTCCGTGGCCAGCCGACGGCTCTTTTACCACTATGTCGTTATTTGGGCTTTTTAAGAAGCAAAACAAGACCCTTGGCCTGTGACCATACTGCAGCTGCTTCTCATCCCTCGGCACCCATTAGATTCAGTGGAGCCTCCCATTCTCGTTTGTTGCCGGGCGGTATGACGTCGATCATGTATTCCCACTGTTGCATGCCTATCCTCCTGTCTGCTGTTGTACCGCTGTCACAGAGGAGAAGGCCAAATAATTCTTTTTGGGCGGAAGTCCGACGGTGTTTTCGTGGTCAGGTGGCGGCAGGGTTCGAAGTGCGAGAGCACTTAGCGAGATTGCGGCGCAAGCATCCTGCTTCATGCGCCTGTCGGTTGCGCCGTAGAAATCCTTTGACAGATGGCCTCGATGATTTAGATCTCAACTCTGATGGGATTTCCCGGGGAATTTGAATTCGTGGCGGCGCATATCAACGCGCCGACCACGGAAAGCGACCCCTTCGGCTTCCAGGCGGAGGCGCTGTTCGACCGCCCCGTCGCCCCGCAGTCTGATCTCTCCCCCCGCGCCGAGGATACGATGCCAGGGAAGCCCAAAGGAACGATGCAGAGTCCAGGCGACCCTTCGTGCTGCCCCGGGAAAGCCCGCAGCCCGCGCTACGGCGCCGTAGGTCGAGACCTTGCCGCGGGGAATCTTGCCGATAGCGCGCAGAATCCGAGCTTCGATAGCCATCGCTCAGTCTCCCTGGCAGCATTGCGGCGACACGCTAGAGGCGTTCAATCAGCTTAATCTCAAACAATCTCGGCCACAGTTTCCCGGTGACGAAGATCCGGTTCCCTTTCGCGTCATAGGCGATACCGTTCAGAACCGCATCGGGGTCCGGAAGTTCACGTGGGTCCATGAGACCCGCAAGGTCCACCCATCCGAGCACTCTCCCCGTCCGTGGCGAAATCCGCGCGATTTTGTCGGTTTGCCAGACGTTGGCGTAGATTTGTCCGCGAATATATTCGAGTTCATTTAGATTCTT
>JASHSL010000127.1 GCA_030040855.1 Terriglobales bacterium | reverse complement strand
CTGGAACCTCCAGTGTTACGTTTGGTTATTCTTCCAAGCGGGTGATCCGCTGCTCGTGAAGTTCTGCCACACGCAAGAGCCGCGCTGTTCCTTCGGCGATATCGGTCACCAAACCTTGCAACTCACGTAGATCGCCCGCGAGCAGTTCAACCATTTGCGTGAGAGCCTCGTGCCTTTCGACTAATTTTGCGATTCGCTCAGCAATTGTCATGCCGCTACTACTGTATACACAGCGCTGTGTATAATCAGGTGGAATATTCGCGACCTGTTTTCATAGTCTTACGTACCGCTATGTATCGTCATGTGCAACGACGTGTTAAAAAAGGTAGTGTATGGTGCGCAAAAATCCCGCAGCCGTTGAACTCGGCCGACGTGGCGGCAAGGCGACCGCTCAAAAATTAACCCCGGAGGAGCGGCGGGAAAAGATGCGTCGAGTAGTGCAAGCCCGCTGGGCCAAGCAACGGGAACTGGCAAAGGAGATAGCGGAGGGGACCAGGAAACTGCTGAAAACATCGGAGGCGCACTGGGAAAGGGCGAAAGAGAAGAAGCAGCGATGACCAGCCAAAGGGAGAACTTCATCCGTCCGAAGCCCTAAGGCGCAATTCACCCGACCGAAACCGTCTGACTCCTTAGGTTGTTCTGATTTCCGAGTTCGATTTATCTGTTCACGCCAGGGGTGCTTCATGGAACTAGAAATTGATGAAGAAAAAGTCGACGAAGCGGTGTTGGCTCTGTTGTATCTAACCACCTTTAAGGACAAGCCCTATTGGAGAGCATGGAAAGGTCATAATTGGGACTCCCTCGATCGACTCCATCAAAAGGGTTTGAATCATGCAGTACAGCTCATGGCGCAGCATCCGGCCTGAAGTACGGCAGCATTTTCGAGATTCGGCCAGCGGCGGACTTGAACGAAATGATGAAAGCAAGTGAGCAGCGACGGCGACAGAACACTGCACGCCTCTCGTCAATTGTTGTTAAATCCCGCCTTACTGGCCGGTTTGTTCCGTTTTGGGGGCATGACTTCCGAATTGCCCGTTAATCGCGAGTTAGGCTGTTTAGGTCCGCGCCGTGATGCCGAATTTGTTTGTTCCCTGATGCCACTGGCCGGAATCAAATGGAGACACTACGCAAGATTCTGGAGCAAGCCGAGAGAAACCGAGTCGGTCGGTCATTTCAACATTTAATCACAGGAAGTTTGAAGGACGATTCAGATGCCAGAAGATCACGTCCAGCGATGTTGTGATGCCCTGGGCCGACTCGTGTGACCCAGTACGTCAATGCGGATAACGAACTGGTTGGCGAATGGCTAGGCACGGGCGAATCGCGCACTGATGAGAGGTCCGAGCGAAATCAATGGGGAAGAATCTTGATCTCGGATTTGAATTCGTGATAGTTGCGGAAGTCAATGATGTTGTGGCTGCAGTAGCTGGTACCCCGTTCACAACCCAAGGCCTCGGCATGGACCGGAAGCAGAAACGCTGTCTCGCCAAACCTCACGTTCGAATAATCAACCGCGGTTTCGACCGTATCCATCGGGAAATCTGACGCTATGTTGCGGGCCTGCATCTCGATTCGCAGGACGCGCGCGGTGTTCGGATCCACCCACACAGAGCCTACGTAAGCCGCAGCCAGACTCTGAGAGCCGGCGTGCAACATCCAGTGTGAATTTTCACTCTGCACTTGAAAGTCGTAAACCTGGGCACTGAAACCCGAAATAGTAGACGCACCGCCGGACCGGAACTGCGCGTGTGTATCGGGGTGAAAAAGTTCCAGCAGTATGGACGCAAATTCTCCAGTGGACCAGGACCCATCGATCTCCTGCAGGGGCTTGTTCGTGGGGTGGTTATCGATCTTCACGTTACGGTAACTTTCCTGCCCGTCCTCGTAAATGATTTCAGCTGAAACCAGGTCCAGGGGTATTTTCTCCTCGCGGCCTCGCTGGGTAAACCGCGACATGAACTCCTGACAAACAAAGTTGGGAAGCTTCTGTGAAAACTGGAACGCCACCTCTCTGGCCCTTTCGATCAAGGATTCGGCGGGAGTCAGCGAACGCGTGGGTACGGAGTCCGCAGGCCGCGACGCGGCCGGGGGCGGGTCAGGACAGGGAGGCGGAGCCGGCTGTGAGCCTCGTTTCAAAGTGGGAGGATCGTCGGAGCAAGGAGGCGTACTCTGTGCTTGCGATTGGGCTGCCGGCGGCGTGGCCAAAGCAAACGCTAAGCCGACTACTGCGCCAGCGAAGCGAAGCCAGCCGGTTGCTTGAAGGCTGCATTCTTTCACAGACTCACTTCCTCTCGAATTTAGCACAATTCACCGGAATTTTAGGCCCCGAAATTACCGACACGCTGTACTCGCAATGCCAAGCCGCAGTCTCCGATGAAAACTGGGCGAGGCGTGCGATGTTGAAGCAGCGACGCAGGTTGTTAGCTCAAGAATGTTCGTCAAACCGGTGGCGTCACATAAACAACGTGATCTAGAACTGCAGAAGGCTTTTTAATCAATACCGATATCGTGGTGTGCGAATCAAGCAGCTGAATCCGCTCCTGCGTTGACCGAACCGCCCAACTTCCGGATGGTCGGCTTAACTGGCCAATTTCTGCCCATTCTCAGGTGTG
>JASHSL010000126.1 GCA_030040855.1 Terriglobales bacterium | reverse complement strand
GTGAACCTCGCCCTTCTGCTGGTCGGTTTTGGTATGCGCGGCGAAACCAGCGGGCAGGGCACCGGCGAAATCGTAAGGCCCGACCGTGTTCAGTTCGTCGGAGATCTGGTACGGTAGGGCACCACCTTCAACCGTCGCAAGGATTCGGCCGGCGTGAGCGAGAATGTGAGTGTTGGCGGCGAAGTCGTGGTCATGGACGGGACCCTCCCGCCACTTTTCGCCGAGCGCTTCCGCGACAGCTTTCGAACGGACCCAGCGATTGCGATACCACTCCGCTCGGCCGTCCCGCAACCTCACGCCGTGCACCATACCGGAGCCAAGGAACCAATGGTGCTTGCTATCGTCGATGCCGCGCATAAAATTCGGACCGTTGCGCAAATAGCGGCCATTCAACTCTGATGGTATGCGGCCGGTGACCGGGAGGTCGAAAGCCGTGACCTCCTCCGTTACAGGGGCAAACAAGCCCTGGCGAAACCAATTCATCGGGGCCTCTGCGGCTTGTTGTGACATACGTTTCTCCCTCCTTTTCGTCACGTACTATAAGCCTTTGTCGATACGAAAGGAATATTTTCGATTTTGGACGACGTTGGAACGGATCAGCCGCGAGTGTCAGATAGTGCCAGCAGGGTTAGCGCAGGAAAGGATCATTTCGATTCCTGATGTTGGCCAGCCGCCACAATCAGGACACCAGCCAGAGCCGGACCTACAGCCCGAGCAAAGTTGAAATCGATTCCGTTGAGCGCGGCCGCTGGTGCGAGATCCTCGTTCGCAACAAGTTCTGGCAGAATAGCGCGCCGGGTAGGAGTGGAGCGAGGAACGAAGCGAAACGAAGTTCAGTGGAGCTTCGTTCCATGGCTGAAGGTTTTGTCTTTTGCTAGCTTCCTCTCCCAAGCCTGATGAGCGCCAGGCTTGCGAGCGGAACTGCAAAATGGACCTTCTCGCTCTATCTCTGATCTGTCGCACAGCTACCTCGACCAAAGGCTCGCTCCTAATCATGAGGGCTCGGAACCCGGTCCGACCCAACCATCTATTCGGCCACAACTTCGACCACGATTTACTAATTCAGCCTCCCTCTCTGTAAACGAGGGAGCCGGGCGCTCAATCAACTTCGCGGCGATCTACTTCATACCATGGCCATAAACGAGCTACCCTACGTGCGAACTGAACTTCTTCAGCTGTTCGTAATCCCATTGCCTACGCCACATCCCATTTTAGTAATCCAGAACGCAAATCATAAGTCTGGGGAGGACAAGCATGATGTAACGGCTGCAATCTTTGGATTGACCAACCGAATCTTAAGAAGCGGCTTTTTGTTGCTCTTAATTACCCGATTAAGCCGGAACCTGAAATCATCCCCCATCTCCCAGAACATTTGAAGTATATGGCCGAACGTGAGGATAAAGTGGATGTGGCCACTCAGTAACCTAGTCCTGAAGGATCGTTAGAGGGATCTCGAGCAATTCACCCGCGTGTGCGGAAATCGTCGGTAGGAGAGCCTTAAACTCACGGAACCGCTTAGTGACCGCAATCACATACAAAGAAACGCTGCATATTGTATCCAACAATCGTGGTAGCTAGCGCGATCGCGATAAAGGACGATCGTGGGGAGACAGGCCTCAGCAGAGGTCTCGTCTTTAACATCATGCGTTTTGCCCTCCACGACGGGCCCGGGATTCGCACAACTGTTTTTCTGAAGGGATGTCCCCTGAATTGCTGGTGGTGCCACAACCCGGAAGGTCGCTCCACAAAAAGAGAAATGATCTACCTTGCGGAACGCTGCATTCGCTGCGGCGACTGCGTCGGTGCCTGTCCCCAACATGCACTGAAATTGGACGAACAGATAGTCCGCAACCCACATTTATGCAAATGGCATACCCGATGCGTTGACGTCTGCCCGACCGGTGCGCAGGAAGTCTTCGGCCGCTGGATATCAGTCTCGGGAGTAATGGAAGAGCTTCTGAAGGACCAGATTTTCTTTGATGAGTCTGGCGGCGGAGTCACGATTTCCGGCGGTGAGCCTCTAGCGCAGCCAGATTTTCTGGCAACGCTGCTTGCGGAGTGCCGCGCTCGGCATATCCACACTGTCCTTGACACTTGTGGTTACGCGGAATGGCATGTATTGGAAAGAATCCGGGGGGCTGTCGACCTGTTTCTGTTTGACCTGAAATTAATGGATCCGATCAAGCACCAGCAGTTCACAGGCGTTAGGAATGATCGGATATTGGCAAATCTAAGCGGACTGGCTAAAAGCGGAAGCAGTTTGATCGTCCGGATTCCGGTGATTCCCGAAGTCAATGATGACGAGGAGAATTTCACGGCAGTTTCCAGATTCCTCTCGCGGCTCAACATCCGTAACATCGATCTTCTTCCTTATCACCCGATTGCAAGCAGCAAATATTCACGGCTGGGTCACGTCTACCGCATGGGAGATGTGCTTCCGCCAGTCGAAGCGAATCTGCAGGCCATCGCCGCACGTTTGAGGCGGGATGGGTTTCATGTCCGAATTGGAGGCCTGTCATGAACGAACGCGTGGCCAGAGTACGACGAGAAACAATCGAAACAAAACCCCGGATCTCGATGGAACGTGCAGCTCTCCTTACTGAATTTTATCGCAATGACAAGACGACCTCTGTGCCGATACGCCGCGCCCGGGCCTTTCACTACTTGATGGAGCATAAAGAAATTTATGTCGGTCCCGACGACCTTATCGTGGGCGAGCGTGGTCTGGCGCCGAAGGCAACACCAACATTTCCGGAACTCTGCTGTCACAGCATGGAAGATCTGTACGTGCTCAACTCGCGAGAGAAGATTTCCTATAGCGTCGATGAACAGAACCGGCAAGTCCACAAGAATGATGTGATTCCTTACTGGCGTGGCCGGTCTATGCGTGACCTGATCTTCGAAGAAATGAGTACGGAGTGGAAAGCCGCATATGAAGCTGGCATCTTCACCGAATTCATGGAACAGCGGGCGCCGGGACACACCGTATTAGGCGATGTGATCTATCGCAAAGGCCTGCTCGACTTAAAAGCTGAAATCTCGGACGCTTTGTCTCGCCTGGATTACCTCACTGATCCCCAGGCTTGCGCGAAACGGGATGAACTGCGAGCCATGGCGATCGCTGCTGATGCGGTTATCTGCTTCGCCGAGCGCCACGCGAAGAAAGCAGAAGAGCTGGCGTCATTGGCGACTGATCCGGCGCGCAAATCGGAATTGCGGAAGATCGCAGAAGTATGCCGGCATGTGCCGGCCCATGCGCCGCGGAACTTTTGGGAAGCGCTGCAGGCCTATTGGTTCACGCATCTCGGCGTCGTAACCGAGTTGAATACCTGGGACTCATTCTGTCCTGGCCGGTTCGATCAGCACCTTTATCCGTTTTATCGGAAGGGCGTGGAAGACGGCGCGCTGACACGGGAAGAAGCGAAAGAACTCCTCCAATGCCTGTGGGTGAAGTTCAATAATCAGCCCGCGCCTCCCAAAGTGGGCGTAACGGCCGCCGAGAGCGGCACGTATACCGATTTCGCCAATATCAGCAATGGTGGTCTAAAGCGAGATGGATCCGACGGCGTCAACGACGTAACCTATCTGATCCTCGATGTGATCGACGAGATGCACTTGCTTCAGCCTTCCTCCAACCTTCAACTCAGCAAGAAGAACCCAGATGCATTTCTCAAGCGCGGGCTTGAGATCGTCCGCCAGGGATGGGGCCAGCCTTCCATTTTCAATGCCGATGCCGTGGTCGAGGAACTGTTGCGCCAAGGCAAGTCAATCGAGGACGCTCGCTGCGGGGGAATCTCCGGATGCGTGGAAACCGGAGCCTTCGGGCGAGAAGCCTATATTTTGACCGGCTACTTTAACCTCCCGAAAGTACTCGAGATCACACTCAACAATGGCGTGGATCCCCTGACAGGAAAGAAAATCGGCATCGAGACCGGCAATGCTCGCGAGTTTTCGTCTTACGCACAGCTCTTTGACGCATTTCGTCGGCAACTGCACCACTTCGTCGACATCAAGGTGCGTGGCAACAACATCATTGAACGGCTGTATGCCGAAAACATGCCTGCGCCATTCCTCTCGCTTCTTGTCGAGGACTGCATAAGCAAGGGAGAGGACTACAACAACGGGGGCCCGCGCTACAACACCACATACATCATGGGCGTTGCCCCTGCGACTTGCGCCGATAGCCTTGCCGCAATCAAGTATCACGTTTTTGATCGCAAAACCGTGGGTATGGACGATTTGCTCAGTGCGTTGGCCCAAAATTTCGTAGGACACGAAAAAATCCGCCTGCTGTTGTGGAACAAAACGCCCAAATTCGGCAATGATGACCATTATGCCGACGCCATCCTGCAGGAAGTGTTCAATGCGTTCTTCGATGAAGTAAACGGGCGCCCCAACACCAAGGGCGGTCGTTACCGAGTGAATTACCTCTCTACCACTTGCCATGTGTATTTCGGATCGATGACTGGAGCCACCCCAGATGGGCGCAAAGCCCGCCAGCCACATTCCGATGGGATTTCTCCGGTGCAGGGTGTTGACCGGCACGGTCCAACAGCCGTTATCAAGTCAGCGGCCAAGATGGATCATCTGAGGACCGGTGGAACTTTGCTGAACCAGAAGTTCACTCCTCAATTACTGAAAGGAGACGAGGGGCTTACTAAAATCGCACAACTGGTGCGCTCCTACTTCCGCTTGGACGGCCACCATATCCAATTCAACGTAGTCACCGCAGAAACCCTGCGCGCCGCTCAGGCGGAACCTGAAAAATACCACGATCTCATCGTTCGGGTTGCAGGATACAGTGACTACTTCTGCGATCTCACACGCGCACTACAGGACGAAATCATTGCCCGGACCGAACACGAATCCTTCTCTCCTGCGATGTCGGAGATGGTTACAGTCTGAAACAAGCGTGGGCCACGATCGCAGTGACAACGAGGCCGCCGGCGGTGGCCAGGCAGGACTTGAGGAACCGATTCGGCAACCTGCTGGTGCAACGGCCGCCTCGTGGCTACATGATGGATCGCGCCAGGCGGAAAAAGCGTTCTTGACGATCGTATATCGCATATTTATACAGTCTTGCCCGCGGATCATTCCTGCTTCGCACCCGACCAAGGGCGATCCGCACCAGGCTAACGAACCGGACTTGCCCCGCATCAGCGGTCAAATCACTGGTCGAGCGGCTAACACCGGGGTCGACGGGTTAATACCTTTGCCGATTTTCGACGCCGCCTTCGGCGTTGCAGGATATGCACCTGGCGGTACAAGCCAGTCCTCGCAGTTCACAAACGCAAACTACATAGCTTTGCTGCAACAAGGGCAGGCTGGTGCGCTCGCGAATCAGCTCGCTACGAACGCTACCTTCTTGTGCAACATGGTAGGAAGCACCTTCTCTCCTTGCGCACGATAACACGTATCTGTCGCAGCTGGTGCGTATTCAGACCGAGCGCGGCCAGCGTATCATTGACACGGGCGTCTACGGCTTTGTTCGCCACCCCATGTATCTTGGGGCAAGTCTATGGTTCGTTGGTGGCGCGTTGCTGCTCGGCTCCGTTTGTGGCCTTCTTGTAGCCCTAGCCGAAGTCCTGTTGCTCGTGCTGCGGATCTTTGGCGAGGAGAGGCTGTTGGCATGGACCCCGTGGCTCTACACTACGCCGTCAAGCAGGACTAATCTAGTGTGGCGTCTCTAAAATAGCTTTACAACGATTAACCTTCTCTAGGATCTTGTCAACACCGTCCATACAGACGGTTGGGGTTGACGTGTTCTCCTTAGGGAGACCCTGATTAAGCGATGATTCGTGCGATCAGTGTCTCCCCGATTCCGGCGGGGCCTACCGACGTCATTGCCTAGCATCACCCCTTGTAGACCCAGGCCCCAGCTACTGTAGCTATGACGATGATCACGAAGCCAGTCGCAAAGGTAATCGCAACCAACCATATTGGAAGTAGAAGGCCGTTCCAAAAAGCATCGATGAGCATTGGAATCACACCAAGCACAGAGCAGCAGAGCAATCCCGAAAGAACTGCGGTCTTTGGCCCCGGGCCATAGCGCGGGCGGATGGCAGCGTACAACCCGACGCCCACGAACCCACAAATGAATCCGCCGAAGAAATCGATATTAGTATAAGGAGCCCCAACTGCGGCCTCCATTTTCCCTAGAAAGAGAGTCCACGCCGCGTATGCGAGCGCGTCAACTACGACACTCGCTAGCAGACCACCCAGGAACAACCGTCTCCAGTTAACCGGAATTTTCATTCTCGACTGCGGTAACGCTCCGCAGTGCACATCTGGCTACTACTGAGTACAACTGTTAGTCGCGTTAGCGTCGCTCCGTGACCCACTGTACGACGGGCCAGTCTTTGGCTCCCCGGAGGCTTGCTAGTCCTTCGTTGACCGACCTCCCTTTAAATTCTCCCTTTCCACAGGGAGCAGTGGTTCAATCTGGCGGACCCGGCGGTGGAAGAGGCCTTGTACGACTCGCCGACGCTGCGGCAGTTTGCGGGCATTGAGTGAGCCGGTGCCGGACGAGACCACGGTATGCAAGTTCCGTCACCTGCTGGAGGAACACAATTTAGGAGAGGAGATTCTGGGGACGGTGAACCTGCACCT
>JASHSL010000015.1 GCA_030040855.1 Terriglobales bacterium | reverse complement strand
CGAGCAGGCGCGCTTCCTGCCATACTTGAAAGCCTACGTCGCATTCTATGCGGGAGACTACAAAACGGCGCTCGAAGAACTGAAGCAATCGGACCAGAATGACGCCTTCATCCAGTGCATGCTCGGACAAACTTACGAAAACCTGGGGGATCGGGAGAAGGCACTCGAGTACTATCGCAAAGCGTCCACGGCAAGTTCGCACAATCCCCCGGCCGCATACGCCGTCCCATTGGCCAAGAGGAAGCTGGACCAGCCGGCCTAGATCGCGATCACGATTTCGCCGGTCTGCGCCCGACAGCGACGAACCGCGGGCGCGAGATTCCCGGGGCTCCTGTTCTTGCGCAATTCGAAATTCTCTTGACGCAGCTTCTCTTGGCTGTGTAGCATAACCACGTAACGGTTGCTCCTCGGGGCACACCGGGATTTCATGCAGAGTGGCTGAGGGACGAGCCCTGCGACGCCACGGCAACCGGATCAGGATCGATCCTGACCGTCAGGTGCCAACTCTCTCCTGGAAACAGGGAACATGAGATTCGGATGCGATCAGTTTTTGCTTCCGCAGCCTCTTTTCCTATTTCCGGAAAAAGAGGCCTTCGCATTTTAGGACTCTTTTCCCCGGCTCGTCCCAGCTACTCAGAAGGTGACTAGCAGGATGACGCCCTACGAATTGCGCTGTCGGGAATGTGGTAAGAGCTGGGGAAATCAGGCCCGCTCGATCTGCGACGATTGTTTTTCCCCCCTGGAAGTTTTCTACGATTACGACGCAGTGCGCCGCCAGTTCACCCGCGAGCGCATCACCAGCCGCGCGCCGAATCTCTGGCGATACGCGGAACTGCTTCCCCTCCCCCCGGGTTTTCAGCCGAGCCTGCCCGCCGGCTTCACGCCGCTGCTGTCGGCGCCGCGCCTGGCAAATCGGTTGGGTGCGAAGCGGCTATGGCTCAAAAATGACGCGGTGTGCTTGCCCACCCTCAGTTTTAAGGACCGGGTGGTGGCCGTGGCCTTGGCCCAAGCTCGCAGCTTTGGCTTCGACACTGTAGCCTGCTCCTCAACCGGCAATTTGGCCAATGCGGTGGCGGCGCAGGCGGTCCGTAACGGATTCAAGGCCTGGATCTTCACTCCCTCTGATCTGGAGCCTGCAAAGATTCTGGGCACTCAGGTCTTTGGCGCAAAGCTGGTGCCGATCGCCGGCAATTATGACCAGGTGAACCGCTTGTGCTCGCAAATCGCGGACGAATATCGCTGGGGATTCGTGAACGTCAACCTGCGACCGTACTATGCGGAAGGATCGAAGACTGTGGGATTTGAGATTGCCGAGCAACTCGGCTGGCGTCTGCCGGACAACGTGGTCGTGCCCATGGCAGGCGGATCGCTCATCACCAAGATCAAGAAAGCCTTCGAGGAACTGATCGATCTCGGCCTGGTCGAGCCCCGGCCGGTGAAGATCTTCGGCGCACAAGCGACGGGGTGCTCTCCCATTGCCACCGCCGTGAAGGCGGGACACGAGGACATTGAGCCTCAGAAACCGGCCACCGTGGCCCGCTCCCTGGCCATTGGAAATCCAGCCGACGGCCCCTATGCCATCAAGACCATTCGCACCAGCGGCGGTTGGGCCGAGGATGTCTGCGATGGCGAAATCGTGGACTCGATACGGCTGCTCGCTGCAACCGAAGGTGTCTTCTGCGAAACTGCGGGCGGCGTGACCGTCGGCTGCGCCCGCAAGCTGTATGGGCAAGGACGGATTCCGGTCGACGAAACGACCGTCCTGTGCATCACCGGCAACGGCTTGAAGACCACCGACGTGCTGTCGGGCACATTCGAAGCCGCGGAACCCATTCGTCCGAAACTTGCCGAGTTCGAAGCCTTCCTCGAACGCGCCCACGAGACTTCAACCCCGCTTGAGGAAATTATGGAGGTTTGACATGGCCATTACCGTCGAGATTCCAACTGCCCTGCGCCGCCATACCGACGGCACCGCCCGGGTGACCTGTTCGCCGACGAATCTGGGAGAGCTGTTGGCCATGCTCGGTCAGCAGTTCCCCGCGTTGAAGCCGCATTTGCGCGATGACGCCGGGCAAATTCGCCGTTTCCTCAACGTCTACGTCAATGAAGAAGACATCCGCTTCCTTGGCGGAGACGGCTACACCTTCCAGGACGGAGACGAGGTCCTGCTCGTGCCCTCGATCGCCGGTGGTACCGCCCAGGGCGGGGCCGCTCGACGCGGGCTTGCTCCGCCGCCTTAGGTTTGGCTATAATCTAACTAACTGGTTAATTAATATGGTGACGAGAGGGCTTGCATCTCGCCTGGGTTCCCGGGGTCGGCCGGAACAGAGCCGGGCTGCCATCCTGCAAGCGGCGATCCAAGAGTTTGCCCAACGGGGAATTGCCGGAGCCCGGACCGATTCCATTGCACATGCTGCCAAGGTCAATAAAGCCTTGCTCTACTATTACTTTCGCGATAAGGAAACCCTCTACGGCGCCTCCCTCGATCATGCCTTCGGGCAAATGCGCGACTATCTGCTCGAGGTCCTCGATCGCGACCTTGCTCCCGGCGACAAGATTTTGACCTATGTGGGCTCCTACTTCGATTACATCGCCAGCCACAAGTTGAACCGCGACCTGATCCAGATGGAAATGATGCGTTCCGGGCACGGTTCGCCCCATTTGAAGCGCATCGCTAAACAGTACTTCCAACCTCTCTACGTAAAACTGGGCGAGGTGCTTCGTCGGGGCATTGCGGCGGGAGAGTTTCGTCCGGTGAACCCCCTGCAATTCATTCCCTCCATGGTTGCCCTGGTGGTCTTTTATTTCATCAGCGCTCCGGTGACCAAAAGTGTTCTGGGGTTCGATCCCTTGTCGGCGGAGCAAATTGCCGAGCGTCGAGCGTCGGTGCTGGACTTCATCTCAGCAGCGTTATTTCTACCCAACAAAAAACAGGAAAGAGTGCTGTCATGAGCCTGGATGACGAATTCTTGAAGATCTTGAGCGTGCTCCTCGCCCCGCGATCGTCGGCGGAGCCTTCCCTGCCCGAAGCTGGCGCGCCGGAGGCGGTCGGCCCCGATTCCGCTGCCCCAGCACCGCGAGAGGAGGACCAAAAGTGCCGGAGTTTTCGGCCATGAGCGTACGCCACCGTTTTCTGATGATCGTAGTGATCATCTTCGCGATCTCGCTCGCCTATTACTTTGTTTCGACGCCCAGCAATCGCGACCTCGTGCTGATCGGAACGGTAGATTCGAACCAGGTCATCGTGAGCCCCCAGATTCAGGGTCGCATCGAGAAGCTGCTCGTCGAGGAAGGTACCCAGGTGAAGCAAGGCGACCTCATTGCCGAGCTCGATCCTTCCGAACTCGAAGCTGAAGAACGCGCCGCGGCAGCCACCATTGATAGCCTGAAATACAGGGTGGCGGAGACCGAGTCAACCCTCCAAGCGACCGCGGGATCTACGACCGGCAACGTAGCCAACGCCCAAGCCCGGCTGGCTTCGGTACGGGCCCAACGGTCGCAAGCCGAAGCCACACTGGAACGCACCCAGAGTGACAGTCGGCGAACCATCGAGCTGGCAAAACAGGGAGTGGCCTCCGATCAGGATCGGGTTCAGGCGGAGACCAACCTGACCGCGCAAGTCGCGGTGGTCGAATCCCTCCAGCAGCAAGTGAGCGCCGCACAGGCGGATCTCGATACGGCGGTCGCCAACACCCACACTGCCCATGCCGCCGAGCGTACGGTCGACTCCACCCGGGCGCAGTTGAGCAATGCCATCGCCATGCTCAAGCAGGCCGAAGTACGGCTGGGCTACACCCAGATCTATGCTCCCATCACCGGAACCGTGTCCGTGCGGGCGGCTCGCGAAGGAGAAGTCTTGAACCCGGGCCAGCCGATCGTCACGCTTGTCGATCTGAGCGACACCTGGGTTCGCGCTGCGATTCCGGAAACCGAAGCCGACCACATCGGCCTGGGCGACATCCTGCCCCTTCGCCTGCCGGGGGGCACGCTGACCTCGGGAAAGGTCTTCTTCAAAGCCGCCGAGGCCGATTTCGCCACGCAGCGCGATGTCAACCGGCGCAAGCGCGATATTCGAACCATTGTGCTGAAAGTGCGGCTGGAGAATCCCCGCGGCGCCTACGTTCCCGGGATGACCGCAGAAGTCCTGCTATCGCCTGCACAACTTGCCGGTACTGGCCAAACGAAAACCGCCGCGGAGAAGCACCCGTGATCGCGGATCTCTTGGGCGACGGTCACTCCGGCGGAAGCTCGAGCCATGCGCCTGACCAAGGTCCCTCCCCCAGCCCCAACGCCATCGAGGTCGAGCACATCGTCAAAAAGTATGGGGATTTCACCGCCGTCGACGACATCTCGTTCCAGGTCAGAGAGGGGGAAATCTTTGGCCTGCTCGGCCCCAATGGGGCGGGAAAGTCCACCCTCATCCGCATGATGACCACTCTCATCCCCATCACTGCAGGCTGGGCCCGGGTTGCCGGTTATGACGTGGCGACCAATCCGGATGCGGCCCGGCGAGCCATCGGGGTCATTCCCCAGGCGCTCACCAGTGATCTTGATCTCACCATCGAAGAGAACTTGAACATTTACGCCAAGCTCTATGACGTTCCGGCAAAAAAGC
The DNA here is from genome assembly GCA_030040855.1 of Terriglobales bacterium. GTDB lineage: Bacteria > Acidobacteriota > Terriglobia > Terriglobales > Acidobacteriaceae > JAFAGX01. The sequence continues at coordinate 4,802 of JASHSL010000015.1, read as the reverse complement.
GGCAAGCCGCTATCGAGGAATTGCTGCAGTTAGTGGACCTCACCAAGTGGCGCTCCGCGCAGACGAAAACCTTATCCGGCGGCATGCGGCGGCGCCTGGAGATTGCCCGGGGCTTAGTGCATAGCCCGCAGATTTTCTTCCTCGATGAGCCCACCACGGGACTCGATCCCGTTTCCCGGGTGGGGGTATGGGAGATGCTCACCAACATCAAGGCCCACCGCCAGCTTACAATCCTGATCACGACCCATTACATGGACGAAGCCGATCGCCTCTGCGACCGCATTGCCATCGTGGACCACGGCAAGCTGGTCGCGCTCGATACGCCCCAAGCCCTGAAGGCGAGCGTGCCCGGATCGAATGTGATCGAGGTACAGTTTGCCCGTGTGCCGGCGGACTGGGAGAAACATTTGCGGCAATTGAGCGGTGTGACCCAGGTCGAAACGCAAGCACCCGGGGCGTATCGAATCTTGACGGCAGACGGCTCTCGGACGACCACGCAGCTGGTCGAAGCCACGGTCGACGCGGGCGTCACCGTGAAGTCGCTCTCGGTACAAAACACCACTCTCGATGATGTGTTCGTCCATTACACCGGACGGCAGCTGCGTGACGAACTGCAAAAGGCCTACGCCTTTGTGATGCCGCAAAGGCCGGGATTGCGCCCATGAATCGGATGCTGGCCATTATCGAACGAGAGATGCGGAAGTTCTTCCGCTCGCCGGCGCTGATGATGGCGTCGATGATCTTTCCTCTGGTGCAGCTGATCGTGCTGGGGAACGCCTTCGGCGGCAAGATTCGCGATGCCAAATTGGGGCTGGTCGACCAGGACGGCGGCACGCAAGCTCTGCGGATCCGGGAGGCCTTCGATTCCGTGCGCTCCAACATGCGCACCTTCGAGCCGATCTACTATCGCGACCCCGAGACGGCCATGAATGACGTCCGCAACGGCAAGATTCAAGGAGCCGTCATCATTCCTCCGCAATATTCCCGGCGCGTCTATGAACAGGATCAGCCGCGTATCGCGCTGGTGGTCGACAATAGCGACAACTTCATGAGCTCGACCCTGGAGGACGAGCTTACCAGCATTACCAACGCCCTCAATGAACCCACGGTTTCTCCCCGCATTCTCGAGCAATCGGTTCTCGAGATTGTTGAGTTGTACCCTTATATCGAATACATGAAGTATCTGCTCCCGGGTTCGATTACGCTGGCCATGTTTGTTTCCGTCATGATTGGCGGCGGCATGCTGTACATCGACGACAAGGCGCGCGGCATCCACGAGGGTTATCTGGTCACGCCCATCACCAAGACAGAACTGGTCTTTGGTCTCAATGGGGCTGGCGCGATCAAGGCGGTGTTGACGGGAATCGTCATCACCGTAATCGGTTCCTTGCTCGCCGGCGTGGGAACGGTTTTTCATCCCGTCACCATGATCGGGTTGTTGATCATGATTCTATTGACCTCCCTCGCCTTCAACACTTTTATGTTCCTACTGATGGTTCGCGTGGAAGATCCGCTCGTGCCGCGTGCAATTTTTGGAATCCTCAACACTCTGTTGTTTTTTCCCAGCGGCGCCATCTATCCCGTGCAAGCGTTTCCCGCCTGGCTGCGGGCCATTGCCAGGGCCGACCCATTTACCTATGCGGTGCATGGCTTCAAGTCCCTGCTTCTGAAGGAGGCGAGCCTGAGCGCAATCGTTCCGGACATGATCTATCTCACGATGTTCGCCTTCATCACTCTGGGCATCGCCATCCCGCTGTTCAAGCGAACCTTATGAAAGGCGGGGGAAGGAGGTCAGGGACTCACCTCCGCCACGTTCCGTGGGGTGCTCTCTATGGTGAATCCTAGGGGGCATCCGTTATGCTTAATCCATGGCCTTGATGGATGCCGAGCAGTACGATGAGGCGGGCGAGCGGAGACGACGAACCTTGATCCTCACCATCGTGGGTGTTCTGCTGATCGGGTCGTGGGTTGCGTATCATCTGCGCGATCATCCGGAGCGGGTTACGGTCCGCCGCTTTTTTGCCGCGCTCGAGAAGCAGAATTACGAGAAGGCCTACGGCATTTGGTTTCAAGATCGAAACTGGAAGCAACACCCCTCGCAGTACACCAATTATTCCTTCAGCGATTTCTACCGCGACTGGGGTCCGGGCGGCGAATGGGGGTTGGTAAAGTCCTATCACGTCGACTGCTCTTTAGGCCCGGGAGGTAGCGGGGTCATTGTGCAAGTGACGATCAACCATCGCGCCGAGCACGCCTATGTCTGGGCGCAGAAATCCGACCACACCCTCTCGTTTTCCCCCCAGGAGATCGAGTGCGGCAATTGGTGGACTTGGCTGACGGAATGAGGTTTCACGCTTAGGCTTTCACCGCCAAATGTTCCAAGGTCTTCTGCAGGGAAGCCTCATCTTCCACGTGCAGCCCGGCTTTGGAACGATCCATCTGTCGCAGAAGCCCGCAAAGCACCTTCCCCGGACCGATTTCGACGAAGGTGTGCACGCCTTGCGCGAGCAGCATGCGCATCGACGGCTCCCACTTCACCGGCCTCGTGACCTGGCGGAGGAGCGCGTCGCGAGAGCCGTTCGCATCCTCGACCAGGGCGGCATCCACGTTGCACACGACGGGTATCTCGGGCCGCCGAAACACCAGCCCGTCAAGATTGCCCGCCAGCCGATCCTCGGCGGGCTTCATCAGGGAACAATGAAAAGGAGCGCTGACCGGGAGTAGCTTGGCGCGTTTGGCGCCGCGCTCGTCGGCTAGTTTCGCGGCACGTTCGACCGCCGCGGTGTGGCCGGAAATCACAATCTGTTCTTGCGAATTGATGTTCGCAGGCTCGCAGACTTCACCCTGCGCGGCATCGCGGCAAACCGCCATCACCGCCGCGAGGTCCATACCCAGGATCGCCGCCATCGCGCCCACGCCCACAGGAACGGCTTCCTGCATGTACTTTCCGCGCAGGCGCACGGTGCCGACCGCATCCAGGAAACGCAGGGTTCCGGCGGCCACGTGTGCCGAATATTCCCCCAGGCTGTGCCCCGCGACAAACGAAGGCTGGATGCCCTTCGCGTCGAGAACCCGCCAGGCAGCGATGGAACTGGTCAAGATGGCGGGTTGCGTAACCTCGGTCAGCCGCAGCCGTTCCTCCGGCCCCGAGAAACAAACCTCGGAAAGCTTGTAGCCGAGCGCCTCGTCCGCTTCCTCGAAGGTGCGCCGGGCAATGGGATATTTCTCAGCCAATTCTTTGCCCATGCCGACGCTCTGCGAGCCCTGGCCAGGGAATAGAAAAGCGATCGAGGACGAATTTGTCATAGAGCCAGGATGTTGCTGCCGAGGGTTAGCGGGGCACGGCTACCACGGAGCCTAGGCCTGCGAGCTCCTTCTCAATTTTTTCGTTGATGCCGCTCTCGGCGAATTCGGCCGCCACCCGAATCGCGTTTTTGATGGCATTCGCATTCGAGGACCCATGGGTGATGAAGCATACGCCCTTCACTCCAAGCAACGCCGCACCTCCATATTCGGTGTGGTCCAAGCGCTTCTTGAAATCGGCGAAGGCACTGCGCGAGAGCAGATAGCCGACTTGCCGGGTGATCGTCGCCTTCAGGGATTCCTTGAGCGTATGACGAACCAGATTGGCCAGGCCTTCGGAGATTTTCAAGGCGACATTGCCGACGAACCCATCGGCCACGATGACATCCACCTGGCCATTGTACAAATCGCGCCCTTCCACGTTGCCCACGAAATTTAAGGGCAGCTGCTTGAGCAATTGGAACGATTCCTTGGTCAAATCATTTCCTTTAGTCTCTTCTTCGCCGATCGAAAGCAGTCCGACCCGCGGGCCGCGCGTACCAAACATGGTGCGGAAGTAGATTTCCCCCATCACCGCAAACTGCTCGAGGTTGTGGGGCTTGCAATCCACGTTGGCGCCCACGTCGAGCAGGATCGCGGCGGTTCCCAGTGCGGTCGGAAAGACCGCCGCCAAGGCCGGGCGATCCACTCCCGGAATCGCCCCTAACACCATCTTCGCCGTGGCCATGGCGGCGCCCGTGTTGCCGGCGGTGACGAAGCCGGCAGCCCGCCGCTCTCGCACCAGCCGCAGACCCACCCGCATCGATGAATCGCGCTTGCTGCGCACCGCCTGGACCGCTTTATCATCCATCCGGATGACTTCGCTGGCATGGACAATTTCGATCGGCAACTCCGATGCCGACGGATAGCGTCCCAGTTCCGCCCTGAGGGCCGGTTCCGGCCCGACCAGCAGCACGCGTACCCGGAAATGCCGCGCTGCCTGGATTGCCCCTTCGATCTCAGGCTTCGGCCGGCGATCCGAACCCATCGCGTCCAAGGCTATGACGCTTGGCATGGTGCGAGAAAGTTAGCTGGCTGCGACCACTTCTACAATTTCGCGGCCTTTATAGTAACCGCACTTGGGGCAGGCGCGATGCGGCAACTTACGCTCGTGACAGTTGGGACATTCAGAAAGTGCACGGAGCTTCAGCGAGTCGTGCGCGCGTCGGTTCCCCGTGCGGGCTTTGGAGTGGCGCCGTTTGGGATTTGGCATGTAGATTCCTCCCCTCAAGCGGCCATCGCTGCTGCCAGCCGCTCGCCATCGGATTTCCACGGAGTTAGATCCGGAACCCTAGTCTCCACTCCATCGAACACTCCCTTGCGGGACGCGCTCGACGCGGAGGTTCCCCTCAATCTTCGAACTTATTGCGAAGCTCTTTCAGAGCCGACCATCGTGGGTCTCCGATGGGTGCCTGGCAAGAACACTGCGCAAGATTCAAATCCGCGCCGCATTGCGGGCA